>CAYMWM010000057.1:0-21395 GCA_964394185.1 uncultured Smithella sp. | reverse complement strand
GAAGCCGTATCGTTTTTTTAATTCCGGCGTTCTTTATATAGACGTCGCAAATTGGAATTCAGAAAAATTAGGTGAAAGAGCGTTGGAATTCATCCGTCAAAATCCAGAACTCTGCTTTCTTCCGGACGAACACGCGCTCAATGCCGTTCTGGACGGAAACATCGCGCAATTAACAACGGTATGGAACGCGCCGCCTCTTTCGCACTGGCGCAGGAAAGACACTTCTGGTATTTACCTTCCGGTCATCGTTCACTATACCGGTGAAGTCAAACCCTGGCGACGTTTCTGCCGCGGCAGTCGGATTTTTCAGAATAGGGAAGGTTATAAGCTCTACAAAAATTTCCTGAAGGGAACTCCATGGCCGGGGTGGCTAAACGAACAATGGACATGGCGTGATCTCTACCGGAATATAAAGGGAGAAATCGGGTTCATCCTGAAGAGGCTGGGATTGAGGGGAAAATGGGAAGGGCCGACTGCCGAACAGCGCCGGGCATATCGAAAAGAGGCCCTGAAATTTTACGAAAGTGAACGTTTTGTGGATGTTGAACAGAATGTCGTCGTCCGGGAGAACGGAATTCTTAAATTAAATCCAAAATTGTCCGTCAGATAAATTCGTCCTACAAAATAGCAATTGACTTACATTTAAAAATTTCATATGTTTCTTAAAATTTGAAATATTCAATTTTTAATAGGGGGAATGAAATGAAGAAAGCAAAACAGTGGTCAAAACCCGAAGTCGACACGATGAAACGTAAAAAAACAAAAAAAGCTGTTGATGCGTCCAGAAGCGGGGATACGCGCTGTGGTCTTGGACCGCTTGCTCCCCCAGCACCTCCTTATATCCCGGATTTCGTATAGAAAATACTTAAGGGAGTATTTTCTATACTTTAAAAAGGGAACCCGCAGGTTTTATTCAGGTAAAATTTATGAAAAACGGTATTAAGCCGGATGCCGTACTGGTAGTATCCGGTGATGTTGTTGTGCGTCTGGTGGAAAATGAAATGGTTCTTTTTTCCGTTGCGACTTGTGAAGATGAAGCGGATAATGAACCGTATTTTCTCAACGAAACAGGACAGGCAATCTGGCAAAAAATCGACGGACGCAAAATACTTAAGGATATTGTGAAAGAGTTGGCCGCCGAGTTTAAAAAACCTGTAAAAATTATCGAAAAGGACGTTATCGGATTTGTAGAAAAACTGGTCGCAAGAAAATTGATTATCGATGTTTCAAAGGCTTAATTCATCATGTCAAAGGACGCAGTAATCAAAGAATCCGATATCGGTTACATCCGCGAACAGACCGGCTGGGCTTATCTGGAGATGAAATGGCTTTCCAAAGAAGAAGCCGCAAGCGCCAACCGGAAAAGAAACGAATTATTGCATTCCATTTCCGGCAGCGTTATCAAACATTTCAATGAAAATAAAATATCGACGGGACCGCTCTCTCCCGGCTGTATGATCTGCGGAAAGGGCACATGGTCATGCGTTTTTATAGGTTCCCTGTGTACGGCAAATTGTTTCTTCTGCCCTCAGAACAGAAATATTAAAAAAGAAACTCCGCCAAATGAATCAGGCCTCATTTTCGAGCATGCGGATGATTATGTCGATTATCTGGAAAAATTTAAGTTTAAAGGGGCGAGTTTTTCCGGAGGAGAACCCTTTTTGAAGTTCAAAGAAGTCCTGCTATTCATAAACAAAATCAGGGAAAGGCTGGGGAAGGGGATTTATATCTGGGTATACACAAACGGCGATCTGGTGAATAAAAATAAGTTAAAAGCCCTGAAAGAAGCGGGTTTGAATGAAATACGATTCGACATCGCCGCCAGAAAATACTTTTTGAAGACCGTAAAAACGGCTGCAGGCATTATCGACCGGGTGACGGTTGAAATTCCCGCCATTCCGGAAGATTTCGAGACCCTGAAGAAGGTTCTGCCGGAAATGAAAGCTCTGGGGGTGGCTCATTTGAATTTACACCAGTTAAACGCCACACAGCAATGTTACAGGGCTTTTATCAAGCGGGGATACACCTTTCTGCATCAGCCGAATATCGCCGTTCTGGAATCGGAGATGACCGCGCTCAGGCTCATTCAATATGTCCTTGATAAGAACATCGGATTGTCCGTTAATTATTGCACGCCTGCTTATAAACACAGATTTCAGAAAAAAGGGTACCGGAAAAGATTCCAGTCTTATATTATAGAAAAATACGAAGCTTTGACGGAATCGGGATTTATCAGGCGGCTCTCCGTTCAGGATGTGCCGGGAAAATTGAGAAAACTGATCAGTGAGTTTCAGAAAAAAAGATGTCATAACGATTTATGGTTTTTTGACATGACCGGCAATGAGTTGTTTTTTCACCCTTCGCTTTTAAGTAATATCGATTTCCGTAAATTTAGCCTGACGGTGAATTATTTCACGCCGCTCTTGACCACTTTACGCGACGGAGCTGATGACAATATTCGGGAAGTCACGTTAAACGCAGGACGGAATATTTTGATTGAAAGAAAACTTTTACAGGCGACAAAAATAAGATGTCCCGAGGCTGTAAGGAGTTTTCAGGAACTGTTTATTGAAAAAATGAACGAAGACGATGTCTTTAAAAGATTTTATAAAGACTATGCTTTGGAAACGAAAGCCGATATCGATGAAATGATGAAAGAAAAAGATAATGTGTGCTATCTGAAAATGTGGGAATTCACCGGCAGCGGCCTCTACGAAATATACTGATAAAACAGCGGTATCCGGTTTTGGCGTTGATATGTTAAAAAGATTTTTACGTGGTATTCTCAGAAGGGATTTATTCCGGATACTCAAAAGAAGTTTATTGGGCCGATGTGTTCCTGACAGGATATATCTTTTGATGTTCTACAGGATAAGACTGGGACGTCGGCTTAATTTAAAAAATCCCATGGCCTTCACAGAAAAAATTCAATGGCTTAAATTAAACTGGCGACAGGACATCCTCACAAGATGCGCGGATAAATACGAAGTCCGCGGATTTGTCGAAGAAAGAGTCGGCCCGGAAATACTGAAAAAGCTCTATGGTGTTTACAAACAACCGGAAGATATTGACATTGATAAACTCCCGGATGCGTTCGTATTGAAAGCCAATCACGGCTGCAGGCAGAACATATACTGCAAAAACAAATCCGAACTGAATTGGAAGCAAACCGGACGTCTATTGAAAAAATATTTGAAGGAGAGTCTTTATCCCGTATTCAGGGAATGGGGATACAAAAACATTTCCCCACGCATCATTTGCGAAGAGCATCTGACAAAGAACGGCGAAATCCTGTATGAGTATGGTTTCTATTGCTATGACGGCATTCCGCGCATGGTGGAGATCAATGAATATAGCATGGGATTAAAGCGCGTCAATATGTTCGACATTGATTTGCACCTCACTGAAAATCAGTATATGGACGCTCCTTTAATCCAGCCGTTCATCCCGGATCCTCTCTATGGGAAAATGATCGAATACGCTACCGCATTATCCCAAGGATTTCCTTTTGTCCGGGTTGATTTGATTCGCGTAAACAACAGGATTTACTTTGGAGAAATGACCTTTTACCCTCTGGCTGGTTTAAGTTGGATTGCACCCGAGTCGTTCAATTATCTTCTCGGTTCATATTTACATATTCCCGTTATTTATGGCATATAGCACAAACCATTTTTTTATTTCTGAAGCTGTAATCCATGATTTACAGCGGGTCATCTATGAGGCCTTCGCCTCCGAGAGTGATCCGAAAATCTTTTTCTTTTCATTGCTCCACGCCAGGAATTCCTCGCGGTCATACCGCTCGGGATAATGTGCGTAGTGTCTGTTGACCTGATTGAGCGTTATTCCTGAACCGGCTAGCTTCGGGACAAACCGCGGATTGAATAAAATACCGGACAGGCGCGACGGAAGGCTTGCGAAAGAGGGCATCGGCAATTGCACCAGCAATCCTTTTATCATGTCCTCTTTGTTCATCAGCCCCGTTTCCATCATATCCGCGACGTCGTTTGCTGCAAATTTTTCGAGCGAAAGCCTTACTGTATCGAAAGCAGCCAGGATTCTGCCGCGCCCACGCTGGAATTGCGCAGCATACGGCCAGAGGGCTGTTTCCGAGGTATCGCCGTTCCTGAGCGCCTGCGTAGCCGCCTTCGAGGCAAGGCTCGCGGCATACAGGGATGAGGCCACTCCGCTGCCATGGATGGGAACCACGTGGCAGGCTGCCTCGCCGATTGCCATGAATCCATCCGCCACGGGTTTATCCAGAGGATGATGGATGCGTATCAAACCACCACCTCCCGTGATTTCCCGTCGGAAATAATCATGCTCCCCCCGGAAACGCTCTATCGCCGTGCTGACCGGCATGATATTCTCATAGGATTTTTTTAATCCGACGAGGATGTATGCCCGCTGGTGTTTCAGGGAAAGAGTAGAAAAAACCGTGGAATAGTTGCCGTAATTTCCTACAACGACCCGGTTCTCTTCATCGTTGGTAAGACCCCGTTCAACCGCCGCGCGGGCCGCTTCCACGTCGATATCATGGAGATGGTTTTCCGCACTGACAATATCCCTTTCGTCTTCCGGGAACACAATGCCGCACTCAAAAGGAAGCTGACGACTCAGACAGGCGTTGAATCCGGTGGCATCGATAACGATTCTGCCCCGAACATCCGCCGTGCCGGACGGTGACTCGAAACGCACGCCTTCAACGCCTCGCGTGGTGTACAGCGGAGCCATAGCCCTGTATCTGCCGTAGAATTTTACACCCGCTCCAACTGCCTCTCTCAAAAGTTTTTGCACAAAACGGTCAAGATAGAGAGCGACAGGAAGTTTATATTCTTTGCAGTTGATGTGGTAAGCTTCACGGGCGCGTGACGAAAAGACTCTGATCACTTCCGGATGATAGGGGATAAGATCTTTATCCGGCGGATCAATCCTGACCCGATCGAAAATCTGCTGCTCAGCCTCGATGACAATGGGCTTGCCGAGCCTCTCCTCCGGTGACGCGTCAAACAAGCCGACGGAAAAGCCGTTCATGGCCAGGTCGCGTGCGGCCAGAATGCCGCCCGGTCCCGCCCCCGCAATAATAACGTCATAATCCACGGATGTTGCTCTTACGGGCTTTGCGGATTTTTCGTCTAATGCAACGTCAGAGGGCATATCCCGGTGCGCGCAGGAATTCAACCCAACGACGGAGCCAACAGCAAGCGACGCTCCCAGAACCGTGCCCGTCTTCACGAACTGGCGTCTGGTCAACTGATTCATATGCATAAGCATTCTCCTGATAGTGATGATGAAAATTGAATGGTTGCGATGATAGCATTCCATGCAATTACATTCAAGGATGTAATTGAGAGTGCGCAATTCCGGAACAAACCGTAATTTTATGAGGCCAATGTCTTCAAGAAATGAGGGACAATTAATTTGATGCTGCGGGGGGAACATCGGTGGCAGCGGAAATCCTGGCCATTTCCTTTTTCCCCAGATAATAAGCATCGGCGATTGATGCAATCCAGAGTATAATTAAAGAAAAAATGACTAAAAAAAGATAAGACATATTCAGGGAGAGAATCGCGTCGATTGACAACTGAACGACAGCAGTTAAAGTAACAGTCCCTTTTTTGAAAGGCGCAATTTTTAAAATTTTCAGGGTTGCCTGAATGACTGAAAACAGAATCGCGATCATACCGGCCATGACGGCTGTCATGATGATTATTCCCCGCGCGTATTTTTTCAGGTAAAACTCTCCCCATCCGGGGAAAAGAAGAGCATTGAGCAGAGCCGCTTTTTTTGCCAAGTTGTTTTGTTGGTCTTTCATAACCCAGCCATCAGGCAATAATATTGACGTCTTTAATTTTCAGTTGAATATCGGGTGAACCGTTCCAGTTATTGATTTGCGGTGTAAAAGCGATGTCGAAGCTGGTTCCATTCAGAGACGAAAGATATCTGCCCATATTGAACCAGATGGAATCACGGGATGTGCCGTTTCTGTTGACACACATTTTCAGATGATTATTGCCGACAATCACCAGAGAGGATGCTCTGACATTTCGCGCGCATAAAACGGGTTCGGGATTCTTGCTGCCGTAAGGAGCGAGAATCCCCATCTGAGCAATAAAATCAGCGTTGATGGTTTCCAGCGAGCATTCCGAATCGATGGTTATTAAAGAAGAAACATCAAGAAAATCAGAACTTTTACCGGATATTTCATTCAGAAGGCCGGTGAACTCGGCTATATTTTCCTCTTTGATGGAAATACCGGCGGCGTGGTAGTGACCGCCGAAGGAAAGCAGAAGATCCGAGCACTGCTGGATACCCTTGTAAATATTAAAACCGGAAACGCTGCGTCCCGAGCCTTTCCCCACGCCGTTATTAAGACTGATGATAAAGGTCGGACGATTGAACATTTCGACAATCCGCGAAGCGACGATACCGACAATTCCGGGATGCCATTGATCGGACGCAAAAACGAAAGCGTTCATTTTCTCGTAAGACTTGTCGGAGGCGATGATATCCAGAATATCACTGATAATCTTCTTTTCCATCAATTGCCTGTTGCGGTTGAAGGAATCAAGTTTTTCGGCCAGGAGGCGGGCTTCCCCCGGATCGTCGGTCAGGAGCATTTTCACGGCTTCCGACGGCGATGCGATGCGCCCGGCGGCGTTTATCCGCGGAATAAGGGAAAATGATGCCTTGAAGGAATCAATGATCTGATTATCGACGCCGCTGACTTCCTTCAGGGCTTTGATTCCGGGACGTTGGCCTTCGGTAATCAATTCCAGGCCTGTTTTGGTAAAAATCCTGTTTTCATCCACAAGGGGAGCGATATCGCCTATGGTTCCAAGGGTTACGATATCGAGATATTCCTTCAGATTGGGATAGTTCTTGTCTTTCCAAAATCCTTCTTTACTTAAGACACCGCGCAGTGCAATCAGAAAATTAAAGGCAATACCCACGCCGGCAAGTCCTTTAAAGGGAAAGGCGCATCCCTCGCGGTTCGGATTAATCGAGGCCGCGGTAGGCGGCAAAGTCCCGGATATCTCATGATGGTCCAGCACGATGGTGTCGATGCCTATGGATTGGGCGTAAGCGATTTGCTCCACATCGGATATGCCGCAGTCAACGGTAATGATCAGGCCGACATTATCTTTCTTGAACTTGTCAATGGCCGATATTTTCAGGCCGTACCCTTCATTGATTCTGTCCGGAATGTAATAGCCGATCAGAGGCGTCACTTCGCTGATGAATTTATAAAGAATCACAACAGACGTTATTCCATCCGCGTCATAATCCCCGTAAATAACGATTTTTTCCTTGTCATGGATGGCTTTCATCAGACGGGATACGCCCTTTTTCATATCTTTCATCAGATAAGGGCTGTGTAAATCGTTTAGGGAAGGGTAGAGATAATGGCGTGCGGATTCGATATCACGGAATCCCCTGTTCACAAGAATCTGCGAAATGATGGAATGTATTCCAAATTCCCTGCTCAGTGATTCTGTGGCGTTTTTATCATTGTCCTGTTCAAATTTCCACCTGGATAGCGGCAATTTATTATTTACGGTCATTTTACTACTTTCTTACATTCTTTATTTTTAATAATATCAAGGTTGTCTCCGGTGTCAAGTATTTGCTATTTTTTTTCAAAAATTATGTTTTTCATTGAAGATTCATGCTTCTGAAGATCGAGAGCCTGCTTTTTAAATTCATCAAGATCCTTCAAGTCAATGATTTGTTCTTTGTTTTCCGACTCAAGATAAAAATTGAAAACGGAATTTTCAAAACTGTATTTTTCCAGTCTGTGGCGGAAAGTTGTTTCAAGAGAAAAGTCTTTAGGAAGTTTCTTGATTTTGAATCCGGCCGGAAATTTATAGGAGCTGCTTTCAATGAAAAATCCCGACTGGGACAGGCTTATCGGATACTGCCGCTTATTGGCAGCGGTTATATCCCGGTAGGTATCAAGAGAAATGACATTGGACAGGACCATTGTATCTTCGTCCAGTACCTGCACGAGATTCTTCAACGTGCCGGAAAATTTTATGATAAAGGGTGTCCTCGTATCCGTAAAACTGTTCAGGGTGAGGTCTCTGACTTCAAGTCCCAGATTTTCGAAAAACTTTTTTCTTTGTTCCGGAGGAGAATATTTAAAAGAGTATCGGATGGCTTCGGCGGACTTTCCGAAAAATTCATAGGTATAATTAACGTCCGCATTGCCTTCCTCATTGATATTGTAGTGCTTTTCAAAGCGGATATAATCTTTTTTATTGTCCAGTTCCGGCGTCCTGATGAACCGGTAAGAGCCATCTTCATTGATCAGAAAAACCGTGGTGGAAATCGAAAAAGGCGGCGAATCGAAGGAAGCGGTTTCATTGGTCGCATCCAGCCAGAAATATTTGTCTTTCGCCGGAACAACGGCGATGATGTGGTTGAAAGCATTTAATGAAGGCACGGTATCATCGAAATATTTGCCGTTGGCGGGAACAAGCGCGGGCTTGCCTTCAATACCGGCAATTTTAAGCATAGTCAGAAGCAGGACAGTTTTATCCTTGCAGTCGCCGTATCTTTTCTTGAATATTTCGGAAGCTACGTGGGGTTTGTACGTGTGAGGCCCCAGCAAAACGGCTATATACCGGACATTCTGGGAAACAAAATTAAAAATGGCGTTAATTTTATCTTCATCCGTTTTTTTGTCGGCAATCAGCTGTTTCGTAAAATTTTCCAGATCGGCATCCGGCTGCATCTGTTCCCTGACGAGATTGATATACCATTTTGAAATGGAATCCCAGCCGTCAAGGGTCCATAAATAAATCTGGGGGTAAACATTCCGGTCCAGCAGGGACGGCATGCGCGACTCAGGAATAATTTCCTTTTGCTTGCTATTGACAAAAACGTACTTTTTCTTTTTGCCGTCAACGGTAATTTTCGGAGAAATATCCGTTCTGAAATTCTTGTATTTTAGCCCGGTTCCCTCCGGCAGAACAATTTCCACAATATCTTCCTCAATGGGAAAGAGATTCTGACATAAAAAAATATTAGAAAAATCCATGGATAAAACAGGCTTTAAATTTATGATTTCGTAGGCTGCTTCAATAATACAGCCGTCTTCCACTGCCGGCATGGTGAATTTCTTGACTTTGATATCCGTATAGAATTCATAACCGGCATATTCGGAGGAATCAACAATGTCTTTTTTGTCCAGAGGAATAATTTTACCATCCGGTTTAATGGTATTGGCAAAAAGGATTTCTACTTTTTGATATCCTTCACGGTAGGATATAGATTTTGACGCGAAACTGCGTCCGCGTTCATTGAATATTTTTATTCTTTGTATGCTTCTGATAACGCTTGTGCCATCGTCAAAATATTCCACGTAACTGTAGGAATACAACACGTCGGCACCGGCATTGGGATGTTCTTCGGCCTTGGGGGCCTGATTCAAGTAGGATTTAACGTCGCCTTCGGATATACTTTTAATATTGGGATTTACGGCCGAACAGGATAAAATAAATAATGACAGTAATATTAAGATGTTCCTGAAAGTACGCATAAAATCCCCTTGCATTTTCGGCAATCATACAGTCTTTATTAAACGGCGTCAAATTATAACTTATAAATATTAAATTATTTGTAACAATGGTAAAAAGATACTTTCAGCTGGAGCGGAAAAACATAGCGGCGGTTCAGTTTATCATCGAAGGCTACGGAGAAATGGCTACGGTTACAACTCTCGATTCCCGAAAGGCGGTCATTAGGGTATCCATTATCCCGGATTTTGCAGCTGATATGGATGGATTGCTTAACTATTTGAAAAATAAATACAAAATAAATGAGCTTTCCGGTTATGAGGACGACCGGTAACCTCAAGCCCCTTACAGGAATATTTGTTTATGTTCATGCTTACCCATACTTACTTTTTACAGAAAGTTTTATTGTCGGAAGGCTTCAGGGATGTTGAGCCGGATATTTATGTTTACAATGTCGCTCCCGATCTGCTGGCCATTCATCCGGAAATCACTTCGGCTCAGACGCACATTTTGAATAGGTCTCTTCAGATACCGCAGCAATATTTCAAATCGGCCTATGTACTATTCCATCTTCTGGTTGATGACCTTTCGCATCACGGATATATTTCTTCCGGGGAGCAGGAAGAATTCAATCTTAATTCCAAAGGTTATTGCTATGTTAAGGGCGTTTCCCTGATCGATTCCATTATGGATTTGCACAAAATCATCGATAAGGAAATTTCCATAGGTGATGCGGTCTATCAGTCGCATCTGATTATCGAGATGATTTATGACCTCGTTATTCTAAGGCATATCCATTCGTTCAATACAGCCGACATTCTTGTCGATGCGGTTCAATATACCGTAAACAACAAAATGGATCAGTTCGTCGATACCATCAGTTGGTTATACAGGCTTCGGGAAAAAGAAATCAACGAAGTTTTGGAAGCCGCACTTTTATTTATAACAAGGGAAAGCATGGAAAAGCTAATGACTATTGAAGGCCGGATTAATCTTTATAAAGACAAATTCGGCCTTCAAAGTAATGATCTGCTGTTTTATCAGAGAATAAAAAATATGTTTCAGCTGGCTATGGACTTGATTAATGATGATGAACTGTTTTTCACGAAAACGGTTCAAGAAATAAAAAAATACAAAAAATTTAATTTTTTTAATTAGCTTTTTTTACAAATCCGGAACGAATGCAACGGGTGCAAACCTTTCTTCTCTTGATGGATCCCGTTTTTTCATCAACACAGCGCAGACTTTGCAGATTGGGACGCCATACCGCTTTTGTTTTATTATTCGCATGACTTACCTTGTTTCCGACAACCGGTTTCTTTCCGCATACTTCGCAAATACGAGACATTTTAACATCCTCCTAAAAATGTGCGTCGTTACTAAACTATAAGGCATCATTTTGCAAGCATTTTTTCGTTTTTCTTTCTTTTTTGTGTGATTTATATCGGAACCGGTCATTTCTTCGCAGGGCAAAAAAGAGGATATCGTATCTATGTTAATAATATTATTTATAATATATCGATAACAGATTATTTTTTCATGGAAGACGGCTGACCGGTTGTTTCGAGAACCCTGAGCCAGATATTGCCATAGGGATCTATTTTTCTGTTGGATGAGACCGAGCGCAGCGGCAAATGAATGTATTCATTCTTCATCAGGGCCACAAGAATGCCGGTTTTACCGGCCATTGCGGCATGGACGGCATATTGACCCAGCATGTTGCAGTAAATATCGTCCGAAGCGTTGGACTCGACAGATCGGATGAGATAACTCGGTTCGATATATTTAAGGTTAATTTCCATGTGTTGCCTGTTAAAATAATCTTCAATGGCGTTTTTTAGAAATAATCCGATATCCTGCAGACGGATATTTCCGGAAGCATCTTTTTCCTGACGGTGGTTGTCCTTATTGAACAAATCCTGGCCGGCTCCTTCCGCCGCCAGAATGACCGCATGGCCTCTGGTCTCCATGCGTTTTTTAAGAGCGGATAAAAATCCGTTTTTACCCTCCATATCGAAAGGAACTTCGGGAATTAAAACAAAATTTGTGTCATTTTGCGCCAATGCCGCATAAGCAGCGATGTGACCGGAATGCCGCCCCATGATTTTAATCAGTCCTATGCCGTTGAATGCTCCTTTGGCTTCCACGTGGGCGCTTTTGATTGCTTCTGCCGCTTTTTCTATTGCGGTATCGAATCCAAACGATTTTTCAATCAGGTTAAGATCGTTATCTATGGTTTTCGGGATACAGACAACCGCAATTTTCAGTTTTCTTTTATGGATTTCTGTTGTAATTTTCTCGGCAGCTCTGATGGTTCCGTCCCCGCCGATGCAGAACAGGATTTTGATATGCTTCTTGAAAAGGTAGTCGACTATAATATCCGCATCCTGCGGCCCGCGTGACATAGCAAGAATACTGCCCCCCATGCCGCTTATATCCTTCACGAATTCGGGAGAAAGTTTGACAAATCCATGCCCGAATCGTGGATTGAGTCCCCTCAGGCCGTATTTTACGCCGAGTATATTTTTAACGCCGTAATTAAAATAAAGAGCCATTGTTATGGAGCGGATAACATCATTGATTCCCGGACAAAGGCCGCCGCATGTCACAATCGCCGCCCTTGTTTGAGAGGGATTAAAGAATATTTTTTCCCGGGGGCCTGCGATCTCCACGGAAAGAGGCAATCCCTCTTTGTCGGTCGATGAAAGATAGTTATCCAGACGGGAGTTGAACAGCAATCTCCCGTCATCGCCGGTGAAATTTCTGATTTTCAATGGAGATTTAAATGATCTTCTCCCAAGATTTTTAATGGTAAAATCGTAATCCATCATTTACTTCCTTTGTGAGATTAAGCGCGACGCCGCGTTCAGGCCGGAAATAATTTCCCCTTCAAAACCGATATCCGTCAGCAGGGACGCGCCGGTCAGATAAATATTCCCGAATTTCGTTTTGTTGTTTTTCGCAGCCAGACCGGTCATAAAAAACTTTCGTATCCGGTATCTGGGATTGACGACATTACGCTGTTTTTGAGATATATTGATGGAGTCCTGAATATCAATCAGTGCAATGTTTTCCGCCAGGAAGGGGAGGAAATCTCCAAGACGTTCAATCATGGATAACGCCGTCCCGTTCAAACATTCCTTTGACCAAATTTTTTCATCATCGGAAAGATAAACGGTGGCCGACATCGGAATTTTTGACGCGCCGCTTTTATGCTCCGGAGCACCCTTATCCAGAATGATGAGGTTATTATCGTAAATATCCTTATCCATGTCACAGACGACGGCAACATGCCTTGCCATTTTTTCCGGAAGGCATCTCGGGTTGATTCCCAGATGAACGGTGAAAGGGTAGCGGGAAATTTTAGCAGGCCGGATAAAATCGCCGAAACTGAATGGCTTCCTGCGGTCGATGATGATGTGCATATTCTGCCATTTTGTGCTGACAATTAAATTGTCGGCTTCAATCTTGAAAGGGTTGCGGTTCTTGTCCTGATAGGTGACCTCGATGATTTTGTCCTTTTTAACGGCAATGACTTCAAAATGATTCAGGTGAACCCCGCCTTTCGTCTCGATTATTTTTATCAGGTAAGTGAAAAAATCCTCCTTGCCCGGCGAAAAATTGTAAACGCCGCGCAGGGGCGCACAATACTGAAAATGGGAGAACAGGGCGTTGGGAGCGCCTGTCCTGAAGGAAAGCATAAAGTGCAAGGCTTCCATGGCTTTTTTAAAAGCCGCGTTTTTCTGCATCATTTTTCTTAATTTGATATCGTAATAGATGCCTTTGACCCAGCAGGGAAGCAGTTTGCCGTAGTCCAGGACTTCTTTAAAACCGGAGGGACGGATAAACGGATGTTCGATAATCCATTTTTCGACGCGGGCAGAAAGCGCGAATGATTCATCATAGAAGGATTTTATTTCCGGTTCCAAAACGGGAAATTCCCTCGCCAGTTCCGCAACCAGTTCGTCTTTGCCGTTGAAGAAATCCAGCCTGTGTTCGGGAAGAATCACCTGAAAGGCGGGATGGATTAATGATGTATCCGGATGAATACGTGCATTTTTCAAAAGAGAGGAGCAAACCTGATTTTCGCCCAGACCCGTTAATGGCGTTGCGTCCGTGTCAAAAGCGAGATCGCCGATGAAGGAAACAGCACCGTTGCCGTTTTCCGTAATCAGAGCCGTCTTGATGCCCTGGGATGAAGCGGCCGCCGCGGCTATGTAGGATGAAAGATCATCGCCTATGACAATCAGGCCGTACATGGATTAATTAATTTCCCCGCAAATCATGATCAGAAAACATATTTATCAAAAGCCGTTTTAAAAGGATTGCGCCGGAGGAGATATTGTTTTTCAGCCTTTGATGAAAACTTTACGTCCCTTTATTTCCAGTCTGCCCCCGGCAAAAAGATTGATGGCCTGCGGATAGATTTTATGTTCTTCCTTTAATATTCTCGCCGCGAGCGTATCTTCCGTGTCGTTGTCCATCACGGGAACGGCGCTTTGAATGATGATGGGTCCCGTATCAACGCCTTCATCGACAAAATGAACGGTACAGCCGGAAACTTTCACGCCGTATTCAACAGCCTGTTTTTGTCCGTGCAATCCGGGAAAGGACGGCAGAAGGGCGGGATGGATATTCAGGATTCTTCCGGGAAAAGCCTTCAAAAGGGCGGGGGTGATGATGCGCATAAATCCCGCCAGTGCAACGAGTTCAACGCCGTTATCCTTCAGAATCTTTACCAGTTGAGCGTCATAATCTTCCTTTTTTTTATAGTCGCCGTTTTTTAGAACGACACAGGGTATGCCGTGATTTTTTGCCCGGGTGAGTCCGTAGGCATCGGGATTGTTGCTGATAACGGTTTTGATAACCGCTTTAAGCGAGCCTTTTTCGATGTTATCGATAATGGATTGCAGGTTGGAGCCGTTTCCGGAAATCAACACTCCCAGTTTCAATAAATCAGCCATGTTCATTAACCTTCAGAAATACAAACCCGGTCCTGTTTATCGTCTTTCTTTTCAATGAAACCGATTTTATAAGATTTTTCGCCAAGCACTTCCAGTCGTTCGAGAACTTCCTGACTTTCCTTTTCCGAAACAATAATCATCATGCCGATGCCCATGTTGAAAACACGGAACATTTCTTTTTCCTCGATATTTCCTATTTCTTTAATAACATTGAAAACGGGCAAAATCTCCCAGCTTCCCTTATTAATAACCGCACGGCAGGCCTGTGGAATGATTCTGGGAATGTTATCGTAGAATCCTCCGCCGGTAATATGGACCAGCCCCTTGATGTTGAAATTCTTGAACAGATTCAGCAGGGGCTTGACGTAGATTTTCGTCGGCTCCAGCATGGCCAGTCCAACAGATGTATCCAGACCGGGAATTTTATCGTTGACGCCCAGTTTCCCCTTTTCCAGAAGGACTTTTCTGGCCAGCGAATATCCGTTACTGTGGAGTCCGCTGGAACCAATGCCGATGATAACATCGTTGACGCTGATGGTGGAACCGGTTATTAATTTATCGGATTCCACAACGCCGACGCAGAAACCCGCGAGGTCATATTCTCCCGGCTTGTAAAATCCCGGCATTTCCGCGGTTTCACCGCCCAGCAGCGTACAGCCTGCCTGACGGCATCCCTCGGTAATCCCTTCAATGATTTTTACGCTTTTTTCCAGTTCGATTTTTCCGGTAGCCAGATAATCGAGAAAGAATAAAGGTTCGGCGCCCTGAACGACAACGTCATTGACGGACATGGCCACAAGGTCGATGCCGATGGTGTCGTGTTTGTCCAGTAACTGGGCAATGCGAAGCTTGGTGCCGACGCCGTCCGTGGAAGAAACCAGCACCGGATTTTTCAAATCAACCGAGTTTAAACGGAAAAGGCCGCCAAAACCGCCGATGCCGGAAACCACTTCCTTGCGGGCGGTGGTTTTTATCGAGGCTTTGATGCGTTCCACAAATTCATTGGCTGTATCAATATCGACGCCTGCGTCTTTGTATGTAATCGTGTCTTTCATTTTTCCCCTGCATGAATTATTTTAATTGAATTTCAGTGATGTCTATCTAACGTAAATCATATCTTAAGTCAATCATTCCTTGCGCAAATAAAATATATTTGTTAACAAAAAGCCATCGAGTCATTCAAAATTATTCAGGTTTGGCGGATTTATAACGCGGGGATTTTAATGGATTCACAAAAAGAGATTCTGCAAAAAATAGAGCAGCCCCTGAATTTCGCTTTCAGGGATAATTATAAAAACATCTCCCATATAAAAGACCTGGGGAAATTCCTTCTGAATCTGTTGCCCACACTGAAAAATTATTCCGCCGGTCATGATTTCAATAATCTGGTTGATGAACTCACGGAAATATTTTCCGATTACGATTTTCAGAAACTGGAGCTGAAAAAAAATAAAGTCGAAAAAGCCCGCGGCGTTCTGGAAAAAATAAAAAGGTTCATGGAATCTTCATTACCGTCCACGCCGGTTCATCCTCCCGACCCAAAGACCATCGAAAAAATTTCCGAGTTGAAGGACGCGGCGGCGAAACTCGGCCTGCCTGTCCAGTATATTAAAGGTGTAGGACCGAAAATGGCCGAGCGCTTTGCCGCAAAAAAAATCACGACCGTGGAGGACTTGTTGTTTTTTCTGCCACGAACGTATGAAGACCGGCGGGAAATCAGAAAAATCAACAGGCTGGAGAGCGAAAAAGTCCAGACCGCCGTCGGTTCTGTCATCAGCGCGCAGTACCGTCATTACGGGAAAAGGAAAATACTGGAAGCCGTCATCAGCGACGGCACAGCCAATCTGACCGCCAAATGGTTCAAGGGACAGATGTCCTACCTGCTCGGCATTTTCAAAAAAGGAACGACTGTCATATTGACGGGTGAAGTAAGGCCGGATTACGCGGGCAAGCAGATGATTCACCCCGACTATGAAATTCTCGATGAAAAGGATGAGGAAAATCTCCTGAATTTCAAAAGAATCGTGCCCATTTACTCCGAAACGGAAGGCTTGCATCAGAAATATTTCCGCAAGGTAATGAATTTTGCTTTGGAGCATTATTCCCGTTATGTCTCTTCGCCGATACCATACAATATCTGCGAAAAACGCAATCTGATGAATATTCACGAGGCGCTGCTGTCGGTTCATTTCCCTGATAACAAGGAATCCATGGAACCCTACCTGTCATCCCGCTCGGAGGCGCACCGGCGTTTGATTTACGACGAATTTTTCTTTTTCCAGCTGGGCATGGCCCTGAAAAAATCCGGCAGAATTCTGGATAAGGGAATACCCTTTCAGGTCACGGGGAAACTGCTGGATAAATTTTATTCCATCCTGAAATTCGATTTGACCGCCGCGCAGAAAAGAGTCATCGGAGAAATCCTCAAGGACATGGCCGGGGGAACGGCGATGAACCGTCTGCTTCAGGGCGATGTGGGCAGCGGCAAAACAATTGTTTCGATGGCGGCGATGGTGACGGCATGCGAAAGTTCCTATCAGGCGGCCATTATGGCACCGACGGAAATTCTTGCCAAACAGCATTTTGAGAACATCAGCTCGTGGGCCCAGCAACTGGGCTTAAAAGCTGTTTTGCTCACAGGCTCCATGAATAATGCCGCCAGAAGCGAAGCATTGAACCTGATTCAAAACGGCGAGGCCAATATCATCATCGGCACGCACGCCCTGATTCAGGAAGATGTTGATTTTCACAGATTGGGATTGGTCGTCATTGACGAACAGCACCGTTTCGGCGTCATGCAGCGGGCGACACTGCGCGGGAAGGGAATCAACGCGGATGTGCTGGTCATGACGGCGACACCGATTCCAAGGACGCTGGCCATGACGGTATATGGCGATCTGGACGTTTCCGTCATCGATGAAATGCCTCCCGGTAAAAAACCGGTTCGCACCGTATTGATGTCCGAGAGCAAGCGCGACAAGGTTTATCACACCATTAGCACGGAACTGGCAAAAGGCCATCAGGCTTTTATTGTCTATCCGCTGGTCGATGAGTCGGAAACGCTGGATTTGAAAGACGCCACCAATATGTCCAAACACCTGCAAAAAGATATTTTCCCCAATCACCGTGTAGGGTTGATTCACGGCAAGATGAAGGAAAAGGAAAAAGACGAGGTCATGCGGGAATTTCTGGAAAACAAAATCAATATTCTTGTTTCCACAACAGTCATCGAAGTAGGCATCGATGTGCCGCGCGCTTCGTTGATGGTTATCGAACATGCCGAACGTTTCGGGTTATCGCAACTACATCAATTGCGCGGCAGGGTAGGGCGGCGCGATATTCCGTCGAGCTGCATACTGCTAGCCGATTATAAATGTTCAGCGGACGCGCGCAAAAGATTAAAGGTCATGGAAAAAACAACGGACGGATTTGTTGTTGCCGAAGAGGATTTGTCTATCCGGGGGCCGGGTGATTTTCTGGGAACGCGCCAGTCGGGACTGCCCGATTTCCGCATCGCGAGCATCATCCGCGACGCCCGCATCTTAAACGACGCCAAAGAGGACGCCTTCGCGCTGGCCGCGCGCGACCCATTACTTTCGAAACCGGAACACGCAATTCTCAAAGAAACCCTCATTGCCAAATGGCAGGGAAAACTGGATCTGGCAAGAACGGGATGAAAGAGGAGGAAATTATGGGCAGTGTTTTGAAAGTCATTTCACCAATCAACTGGGCAATTTTTATCGTGGTATTTCTGATCTTGGCTGGGGGACTTTATAATTTTATAGAATCACCATCGTTTCTTGCGGGGATGATTATACTGTTGTTTATTTTTATTCTTATTTTTCTTCTTTTTGCACGTCATGAATTATCACTTGATGCGTCCGGTGTAGGTGTGGCTGCGGTTAAGCAATGGACTTTAGAGGGTGTCAAAAATTATAATTATCAGGGATTGTCTAAAGCTAAAGATATAATTAAAGTTGATATAGGCGGAAGCGAAAGCGAAGTCATTAAATGGTTTTTACTTTTTGATGATGGTTATAGACTGCCGATACCTGGCAATGATGCTAACATTGAAGAAATAATGGGATGGTTCCAAGATAACTATGGAAATAGTATAAGCGTAAAAGAGGGGGATTCAAAAACTATTTTCTGAAAACTTAAATATTTGGACGATAAACACCCCCCCGTTCCGTCGAGTCTTTTGGAATCGACGTTTATCAAATCACCATTCTTCAGCCAACTCGAAAAGACCTGGCTGAACTAAACATCATTCTATAATCTTATCTTGACAATAATAAACATATTGTTTACTATTAACCCATGATAAAGTCCTTTCGCTGCAGGGAAACGGAAAAAATATTTTATCGTGAGTTTTCGCGGGCATTTCCGCGTGAAATTCAGCAACGGGCTTATGCAAAATTAAACGCTATTGATGCCGCAATCCGTATCGAAGATTTAAGGTTGCCACCGTCGAATCGTCTGGAATCTCTGAAAGGCAAGCGTCACGGACAGTGGAGCATCCGAATTAACGATCAATGGCGGATATGTTTTAAATGGATGAATGGAAATGCCGAACAGGTGGAAATTTCAGACTATCATTAAGGAGAAAACATGAAGAAGAAGTCTATCAAACCCGTGCATCCGGGAGCGTATTTAAAAGAATTGCTTGAAGAACTGAATATTTCTCAGTATCGGCTGGCAAAGGATCTGGGAATTCCCGCAATGCGTATTAACTATGTCGTGAATGGAAAACGTCCTGTAAATGCCGAACTTGCGTTAAGACTGGGAAAATATTTTGGACAGGAACCACGCTACTGGATTAATCTTCAAAGCCGCTATGATATGGATATAGCCGAGGATGCCTTGTCTGAACAAGTGACACGCGAAGTACATCCTCTGCGGATGGCAATTTAGTAACCCGTTCGGTCTAGAATTTTCGACTAGACTGTTTAATAAATAGAGTTCCCCTATTTATTAACTGCTTCCAGCTCACTGAGCAGGGCTATGCCCACCTGTATAGTCTATCTACTAGCCTCCAGACAATAGCGAAGGTTTTATCGCTGTAGCGGCTTCCGAAACCGAGCCGCATCAGGGGAAGAAGTTTTCTGTATTTGCCGGCGATCATTTTATAAATATCGCTTTGAGTGAATTCATCATTGTACTTTTTCATCAGCTCGCTATTCCACTGACCCGGTTTTTCCTTCTCCAGAAAATCAATGATAAAGCGGGCGTTTTTCATGGAGGGCACAATGCCGCATCCCCCGGATGCTTCAACCATGCCGATTGTGTCGCCACTCAAAACCAACCCCGGAACTTCCATGCCCCGGTCGTGCAGGCCTCCCATGGGAATTTTGCTGTACCCTTCAAAAGAAAATGTCGCAGAGCCGACTCTTTCAGAGAAAACAGGATAACCGTCGAAGAGCTTTTGCAGAAAAGGAAGCATCCTCTCATCGGCGGGCATGTTCTTTCTCTGTTTCGGGGAGAGTCCCCCCGCGATGATGCTGAATCCGACTTCCGCATTCCCGTTTCCCCGTGGAAAGATAAAGGCCACGGCGGCGGGGAAGTCCTTCTCGACGGAACCGGGCGTGATGAAAAAGTATTCCATGCCGTCGTAGTCACTTCTGACCCCATGACAGATGCGCTTGGCAATGGGGCAGTTTATTCTTTCATAGTCAATGCCGGAGGTGAGAACTGACTTATGTCCGTCGGCGGCGATGATTGTTGTGGCGTAAAGTTCGGAGCTGTCCGCCAGTTTAAGCCCGGTGCAAACGCCACCTGTCATGATAGAGGAAACCACCTCTTTGTTGAAGCGAATTTCGGCGCCTTCTTTTTGGGCCACCGCCCGCAGACCTTCCGTCAGGTCTTTCCAGTGGAAAATATAGGATGATTCTTTTCTTTCCAGTTCAAACTTTCTCAGAGCTCCCGGCGACCAGTACCGCCGGAGGGGCGTCCGGTTAAAACTGATGGAATCCATGAAATCATGACCCAAAAGTTCGCTCTGAATCGGGTCGGGGCGCATGGTCTCTCCGCGCGGAAAAACGCCGGTTTCGCCATGTTTTTCCAAGACCAGTACTTTCATGCCCTTTCGCGTCGCGAAAATAGCGGAAGAAAGACCGGCGGGACCGGCGCCGCATATGAGGATGTCATATTTTTCTGTCATTCATCACCCTGTCTGTAAATAAAGAACCGGCTCAATTGTTTCTTTGATTGAACCGGTTCTGAGTTTAATAATTTTTTGATTCCCCTGTCAAGGTGCAGGAGAATGACACTTTTATTTCCCGGGGAGCAGGGTCAGCACTTTGGTATAGTGCTTCTGTATGTTCTCCGGCTTGAACGGGAAAGGCTGATACTTTCCATTCAGGAAAGCTGTTATGCCGTCATCATAATGAGGGCTTGCGGGATTATCCGACTGCCCCGAGCTGTTGATGCCGATCAGGGGTTCATCAGCGCCGAAGTCTGCAATAAAACGCATTTCGGGAATCAGCCAGACATCGAAATCTTTCCCCAGATGATGGCCGGTCACGTTAAGCGTGGTGTGGTCGCCGGCAGCGGGATAGGGTCCTCTGTCAAAATAGCTCGAAAGAAATTTCACGCCTGTCTTTTCAACAAAAGGCATGTAATCGGCAAACATGGTGGCATCGGTCTTCCAGTGATATGTGTGCATTTTGCCCCACTGCCATTTTTCGGATTCCGCGCCGCAGTATTTTTCCAGAATATCAATGGCGTCAAGCATGGTTTTGCCGAGTATCTGATTGCGTGTTTCATTTTCGGGCGTGGTCACATCATCCCAGAAGGGGCTTTGCATGCCGCGTTCGGTCATGTGGTCATGCAGTGAAGAGTATTTCAGCAGGAACGCTTCCAAAAGCGAGTTATACGCCTGCGTATCTGCGCCGCCCAGTTCATCGGCATAAAG
>CAYMWM010000056.1:0-21424 GCA_964394185.1 uncultured Smithella sp. | reverse complement strand
CCACCACCGAAGAAGTACTCCGGGTCACACGTTCCCTCAACCGGAAAGACGATATTGTCATCGAAGCGTGACGGGAATAAATTATACTGCAGGAAAATGAATTCAAAAAAGATTGAATTTTATAAAATGAGCGGCAGCGGCAATGATTTTATTATCATTGACAATATGAATCTGTCTTTGAATGTCGGGGATTTATCCGAATTTTCCCGCAGAATATGCCAGCGGAAAATTTCCGTAGGCGCTGACGGATTGGTTATTATCGAACCTTCCGATACTGCTGATTTTAAATGGCAGTTTTTCAATTCCGACGGCTCTGTGGCGGAAATGTGCGGCAATGCCGCCCGCTGTGTGGGACGTTTCGCTTACATGAAAGGAATTGCCCCTAAAGAGATGTCATGGGAAACAATCGCCGGCATTATCAGCGCGGAAGTGCGGGAAGATATTGTTAAGGTGAAGCTGACCGATCCTTCCCCGGTCAAAACGGGAATCGAAATTGTGGCGGACGGAAAAAAATTTACTCTGGACAGCGTTGATACAGGCGTACCCCACGCGGTTGTTTACGTGAATGACCTTGACCATTGCGATGTATATCATGATGGACGTAAAATACGCTTTCATCAATATTTTTCCCCCAGGGGAACTAACGCAAATTTTGCCGCCGTCATTGACCGGCATCATCTTAAAGTCCGTACCTATGAGCGCGGCGTGGAAAATGAAACGCTGGCCTGTGGCACCGGCATGGTGGCGGCAACCATCACGGCGGCGCAAAGAGGTCTGGTGGAATCCCCGGTGGACGTCCTTGCGTTAAGCGGGGAAACGCTGCGTGTTTATTTTGAAAATCAGAACAATCTCTGGCGGAAAATTTATCTTGAAGGCAGGGTAAAAATAGTCTATCAGGGATTGCTTTTTGATGAAGCTTATCGATAATTAATGTATAATTAATCCTGGAGGATGATGACTTTGAAGACAGCGGAAAAACTGACCAAAATACCCCCTTATTTGTTCATGGAGCTGAGAAAAAAAATCAATAAGGCCAAAGCCGACGGAATAGATGTGATTTCACTGGCGATAGGCGATCCGGTGGAAGCCACGCCGGATTCGATCATTGATGAGCTTTGCGCCACATCACACAATCCGATGAATCACCGTTATCCGACTGATGAAGAAAAGGGAATGCTGGCCTTCCGCCGAGAAATTGCCAAATGGTACGAAACCCGTTACGGCGTCAATCTCAATCCGGAAAACGAAATCCTGGGGCTTATCGGTTCAAAAGAAGGCTGCCATCATTTTATCATCGCGCGGGTCAATCCGGGCGACATCGTACTGATGACGGATCCCGGTTATCCCGCGTATCGCGCGAGCATCCTGCTGGGCGGAGGAGTTCCTCATAATGTTCCCATTCTACCGCAAAATAATTACTTGCCGGTATTTGAAGATATTCCCACGGATGTTGCTAAAAAAGCTACGGCCATGTTTTTAAATTACCCCAATAATCCGACCGGCGCGTGCGCAACGTTGGATTTTTTAAACAAGCTTGTGGAGTTTGCCCGAAATTTCGACATTGCCATCTGCTACGACAATCCCTACAGCGAAATAGTCTTTACCGGACAAAAGCGCATCAGTTTCCTGATGGCCCAAGGCGCAAAAGATGTCGGCATCGAGCTAAATTCCTTGTCCAAACCTTTCAATATGTGCGGATGGAGGCTGGGCATGGCTTGCGGCAATCCCGAATTAATCGCCGCCATCAGCAAAGTCAAGGAAAACACCGATTCGGGAATTTTTAATCCCATCCAATTCGCCGGCATTAAAGCGCTGCAGAAGGAAGCTCCCTTTATTGATGAGATGATTGAACTGTATGGAAAACGCCGCGAGCTGGTGCTGAAAACTTTGAAAAAGATCGGCATAGACTTTAATCCGCCCAAGGGAACTTTTTATCTGTGGGTTCCCGTACCCAAAGGATTGACCTCACTGGAATTCACCAACCGCCTGTTTGATAAAACGGCCGTTGTCGTCGCTTCCGGAACGGCCTACGGACAATACGGCGAGGGCTTTGTGCGCATCTCGCTGACAGTTCCTGATAAGAGACTGCAAGAAGCTATGCAAAGAATCGAAAAGGAATTTACTTAATGGAAATTGGCATCCTGGGGCTTCCCCAGAGCGGGAAAAGCACCCTATTCGAAATCATGACCGGCGTGAAAAGCAGCCTGTCGCATAATGAAACAGTCGTGCGCGGACAGGCGTCTGTTCCCGATGAGCGTTTCGACAAGCTTGTTGAAATATACAAGCCGGTTAAAGTTTCACCGGCCAAAGTCCCTTTTATTGATATACACGCCGTCGGCGAACACCCATGGGAAGCCATCCGACAGAATTTAAGCGGCACAGACGGCATCCTGCATGTTGTTGACGGATTTTCCCTGCCTGACGTTCAATTAAGCATTGAAGCATACCGGAAACTGGAGGATGAACTGGTTCTGGCCGATTTACTCATCATTGAAAAAAAACTGGAACGTCTGGCTAAAATGTCCAAAAAAGCCATTCCTGCGCAGGAAGTGGCGCAAAATGAACTTTTACCGCGATTGAAAGATTGCCTCGAAGCGGGGAAACCATTACGCACGGCGGGTCTTGCACCTGCGGAAGTTTTTATACTGCGCAGTTTCTCCTTCTGGACAATCAAACCGGAACTGGTTGTTGTCAATACAGCTGAGGATAATCTTTCATTTGCTGATACTTTTGCAGATGAGGCAAAACTGGCAGAGCCAGTCATGGGTATCTGCTGCAAGATCGAAGCGGAACTGGCCGGGCTCGATGCCGCCGATCAAAAAGAATTTTTATCTTCCATGAATATTGATGAACCCGCTTTCGGCCGGATTATTCGTGCCGCTTTTTCTCTATTGGGACGGATTTCTTTTTTCACCGTAGGTGAGGATGAAGTCAAGGCCTGGGTCATCCCTGTTCAAACCAAAGCGCCGAAGGCCGCCGGCACCATTCACAACGACTTTGAACGCGGCTTTATCAAGGCTGAAGTCATGCATTATGATGATTTCATCGTCCATGGAGGCTCCGTCGCACAGTTAAAATCGGCCGGACGCCTGCGACTGGAAGGGAAAGAATACATCGTGCAGGACGGCGATATTATAACCTTCCGCTTCAATGTCTGATAAAATTAATACTTCGCAAAGTTAAAAATAAAAACACAAGATTCGTAAATAGATGAAGAAAATTCTAGGGATATCGGCATTCTATCACGACTCGGCTGCCGCTTTAACAGTGGGAGAAAGAATAGTTGCAGCCGCTCAGGAAGAACGGTTTACGAGGGAAAAGCATACATCGGATTTTCCCGCCCGTGCCATAACCTATTGCCTCGAAGAAGCCGGACTTCATATTGACGAACTGGATGCCGTCGTTTTTTACGATAAACCCTTCTTAAAACTGGAGAGGCTTTTAGAGACCTATTACGCTTTTGCTCCCGGAGGGCTTGTATCTTTCCTGAAAGCGGTACCGATATGGTTCAGAGAAAAAATATTCTTTAAAAAAATTATCCACGATAGTTTAAAGGAAATCGGCAATTACGACCGGGAAAAAATCAGACTGCTCTTTCCTGACCATCATTTATCTCATGCGGCAAGCGCCTTTTTCCCTTCACCCTATGAAAAAGCGGCCATCCTCACAATTGACGGCGTGGGCGAATGGTGCACCGCATCCATCGGAGTCGGGGATGGAAATAAAATAAATATTTTAAAAGAAATGGACTTCCCCCATTCCGTCGGTCTGCTCTACAGCGCATTTACATACTATCTCGGATTCCGGGTCAATTCGGGAGAATATAAATTAATGGGGCTGGCTCCTTATGGCAATCCCGCATCGTCACAAACAAAAGAATTTATCGAAATCATCAAAACCAAACTTGTCGATATAAAAGCGGATGGTTCCATCTGGCTCAATCAATCCTTCTTTAATTACGCCACCGGCTTAACCATGGTTAAGGATCATACCTGGGAAAAACTTTTCGGTTTCCCCAGAAGATTAGCGGAAACTAATTTGGAACAGCATCATTGCAATCTGGCCTGGGCGGCGCAAAATGTCACTGAAGAAATTGTCTTAAGGATGGCGGCAGAGGCAAAAAGGATTACAGGTGCGGAGTATTTGTGCCTCGCCGGCGGCGTTGCTTTAAACTGTGTGGCCAACAGCAAATTGTTCAAAGAGAAAATTTTCAAAAATATCTATATCCAGCCTGCCGCCGGTGATGCAGGAGGAGCCCTGGGTGCGGCACTTGCCGCATATTTTATGTACTTCGACGGGAAAAGAACCGCCGATAATAAAAATGATCAAATGTCCGGTTCTTATCTGGGGCCAGATTATTGTGCAAAAGAAATAGAAATAATGAACAGAAGACTGAAAGCTGTTTACAAAAAATATGATGATTTATCCGAACTGACACGAGACATTGCTTCCCAAATAGCCGTGGGGAATGTGGTGGGCTGGTTTCAGGGTAAAATGGAATTCGGCCCGCGGGCGCTCGGCAACAGAAGTATTCTTGGCGATGCCCGCAATTCCGAGATGCAGAAAAAGCTGAATCTGAAGATAAAATACAGGGAGGGATTCAGACCGTTCGCGCCTTCTGTTCTGGCTGAAGATGTTAAGGAATATTTTGACATGGAAACGGATTCGCCTTATATGCTTTTAACCGCTGCCGTAAATGAAAGCAGGAGAAATAAACTTCCTGACAACTATTACGCCCTACCCTTCTGGGATAAACTCTATTACAGGCGCAGCGATGTGCCATCCATCACCCATCTTGATTTCTCCGCCAGGATACAAACCGTACACAGGCAAACCAATATAAGATTCTGGCAGTTAATCAGAGATTTTAAAGACCTGACAGGATGCAGCCTAATCGTCAATACCAGCTTCAATGTCCGGGGCGAACCGATTGTCTGCACACCTTACGATGCTTACAGGTGTTTCATGTTCACTGAAATGGATTATCTGGTGATTAATGATTTCGTTTATTGCAAAACAGAGCAGCCCGACTGGCAAAACAAGAACAAATGGATTGCCGAATTTTCCTCGGATTGATTATGAAAAAAGTTTTACTTCATGGCTTGATAATCATTCTTTTACTGATTTTTGTTCTTACGTTACCGATATTTTATCCCCGCGGAATAGTTATCTACATCAGGTTATTTTTGCTTGGCCTGATTCTTGTTGAGAGCCTGAAACTGTTCAAAATTATATTCATCGAAAAGAAAGTTAATAAAATAATTTTAAATACGGCCACTGTCTTATTTTCCGTTTTTATTCTTTTCATATTACTGGAAGCGGTGTTTATGTTTATTCCCCGGTCACATTCAATAGATTATACCTTGGCGTCAAAACTGTGGTACGCTAAATACTGGAATCCGGTCAATTCTCTTGGTTTTAGAGATAAAGAACCTGAAAGCCGGAAGCCCGTTATTTTATTTGTCGGCGATTCATTTACAGCCGGCCATGGATTGAAATCGGTTGATGACAGATTTTCCAACATCGTGGAAAAAGAACTGAATAATAAAGAAAAGAAGTATTCCGTCATAAATATCGGCAAACCCAATCTGGATTCCAAAGCAGAATTTGAAGTTATGGAAAATTTTATTTATATGACCAGAATCAAGCCTGATAAAATTATTTTGCAGTATTGCGGGAATGACATCGAAGGGGCTGCTACAGCTAACGGATTGTTTTTCGAAGGATTTCACCCTCCCCCGGACATGAATAAATTTGTCATGCTCTTAGGGTCAGGCTCTTATCTTCTCAATTATATATATTTTATTTTTCCCAGGGAACAGATGGGTATGCCGTCATATATATCTTACTTAACGAAAGTTTATAAAAATGATAACATATTATCAAAACATAAAGATGATCTTGGAATGTTCATCAGTTATGCAAAGGGAAACGCCATACAGCTTATCGTTGTCGTTTTCCCTTTTTTAACAGAAGTCGAAACGAGTGACGCTATGTATGTCAATGACATTGTAAAATATTTTAATGATAATAAGATAAGCGTTATAAATGTTTCCCGGCTTGTTAAGGATATTCCAGTAAATGAAAGAATAGTAAACAGGAATGACTCGCATCCCTCTGTGAAACTAAACAAAATAGTAGCGCAGGAAATATTAAATAAATTACAGTGAGGAATGGATAAAATGGAATTTTTAAAAGACATCTGGCTTTTTCTGAGAGAACGAAAAAAATACTGGCTGGCTCCGATCATTATTGTATTGCTCCTGCTGGGATTATTGATTATGTTTGGCGGCAGTACGGCTGTTTCTCCATTTGTATATACTCTTTTTTAAGGGCAATGATGAAAATAAAAAAAACAGAGCCGATTAAAACAGTCCTGACCATATCCGTCGGATTTTCGGTTTTGTATTTAATTACAAAGTGGGATTGGACATTCATTACGGCTTTAGTTGTCGGATTGGCAGGCGTTTTTTCGGCTTATTTGAGCGAGAAGATAGATTTTCTTTGGATGAAGCTAAGCTGGTTTTTGAGCCTGATTGTCCCGAATGTTTTACTGACTATAATTTTCTTCCTGTTATTGTTTCCCATTGCTCTTTTATCAAGGATATTCGGCACAAAAGACCCTTTAAACTTGAACAATACAAAAGGCAGTTACTTCAAAAACAGCAACAGGCAATTGGACAAAGCATCTTTTGAAAAACCGTGGTAATAAAATCTTTTTAAGAAAAGCCGATAACAAAATAAGCAACGTATGACGCAAAAGCCCAAACCGCAAACAAGGCTAAGGCAAAAGAGCGAATAATTTTATTTCTCAGGAAAGGCTCTGCGCCCGCGGCGACCAGTATCGCGTAACAGGGAAGCAGACCTAAAGTATATGTGGCCTTGGTAACGCTATAGGCTGGACGAAAAAAGAATGCATCCAATAATACAATCACAAAAAGCATTATCGTGCTTATGGAAAATATGACAGCATTTCTGTATACGGTCTTTTTATTCAGCCATAATGATGCAATTCCTGTTAAAATAAAAATGCCAGGCAGCAAAGCCAACAGCGCCCCCGCAACCATAAAGTTCTCATTCCACGGAATAAAATCCACCAATCCCGAATTCAGACCATCAAGCCATAATGTTGAATATAATGAATCCCAAAAACTTGTCACGCCGGAATAAACAGGATAACATAGAGACTGACCGAAAGAAAAAATCTGCGACCATGTTCGATAACCGGGGTCCTGCCACCAATATGATATTTGAAATCGGTCAAATATGCCTGGAAAAGGATGGCCTAACTTGATGAAGTTTCGGAAATAATACCAACCGGAAATAAGCGTTGAAACGCCGAAAACAATAATAACCGGTCTCAACATCATCTTTGAAGGCTTTTGGACTAACATCGTGTGAAAAGCCAGAACAATGATTAAAACAAGCGCAAGCGGTGCAGCCGTCAGTTTTGAAAGAAGCGCCAACCCCCATAAAAATCCCAGAAGAACATAATATCCCGTTTGTCTCTCTTTCTGGTCGGGCATAATAAGCGATAAACATAAAAGAACCACCAGAGACATAAAAAAACTGCCAAGAGGTTCATTGCCCACATACTGACAGGCGTAAGTGTGAATCGGCAGCACGGAACCTGTAATAATAGAAATTATCTGCAAATCTTTTCTATCAGCAAACACAAGCTTTGCTGCACGATAAACGATCTCTATCTGTAAAAGTCCGCAGGCAACTGGAATAATTGCCATCATCTTGACAACAAAAGGCAGATCGAACCTTTCCATCAGCAAAGCATATAGCGGAGCGCTAAGAATATAATTGAGCGGCGCCTGATACATCTCCCAGCCTTCCGAGGCCAGAGGGAGAGATCCGTTTTTTACGATGTAATCAATATATTCGATATGACCCCAGACATCAGAGCCCACCTGAAAATTAAGCCTGAGAAGGTTGTTCAGAGCCAAAAGAGCCCATAAAAACAGGAAAATCCATTTGATATGCGAAGGTTCAGCACCCCTTTTCAGAAAATTCTGCGTTCCATGGCCGAGGTATCTAAAAAGAAAAGGAATAGCCAATACAATTGCAAATACAATTGTAAGATATGGCCATATTGATAAAAAAGCGGCAACGGAAGATGGAAATTTCTTCGATATGGCAGTATGTTTTGCCTGCGAGGCCAAAACAGCCCTCTGCCAGTTTTTCCCATCATCTGATGAATACCATCCTAATCCCGTTCTCAGCGGCAAGGTATCGCTATAGGCGATAACGGCAGGATAAGAATTTTCACTCGTGACAATTATAACAATTTCATGTGTGCCGGCTTCAATAGTAAAAGGAACTTGTATGTGGTGAACCTCTTTCCATTTATTAAATGTATTAGATGAAGAAAAAATATTTACTCCATCAAAAAAAACATTGGCACTTTTCATCGCCTGCGCTGTAATCTTGGCGTTGTCAATTTTTTTACTTATTTTAAAAACATATTTGAATTCACATTTTGTCTGTCTTGGAGGTTTTGTCGTTAATTCGAATTCAGAATTATGTTTGATCCATTGAGCTCCGGAATGATTGACAAGAAGCAGAATATCCGGAGACTTCAGATAATGCATTATCCTGAATCCGCCAAATAAAAACAGCCCTATTATAATCAGGGCAATTATGAAAACAGGGTTATTAAATGATTTAGAATATATATTTTTTATCATCGATAATTTATCATCTCTTCAATAGATGATTTAATGGACACACTTGAAATTAGACATATATTGAATATTTATATCATTATTCAGGTCTCTGCACAAATCGGATTTTTATAAAAAAATGATATAATTACAAAAAAGTATAAAGATATCGTTTATATGTGTCAATGGAAAACAGGCATACCTGCAAAGCACTTATCAATGTCCAGACCATTTTCCCGGTTATTTTTTATTGACACATTTCAACTCCATCATATACATTTAGGCTATAGAAACAAACTTTTATCAAAAAAACCTTAAATAATGAATCCATCAAAACCCAAAATCCCTGCTTCTTTATTTAATGGCCGACTCGCAGAAAATAAAAGACCATGGCCGTGGCTCGTCATTCTGGCAATATTAATCATATTGCCTTACGTACAAATGAAATCCCACACTTTTATCAATTGGGATGATCCTTATTATATTTATAATAATCCTGTCGTGTCTGCCGGTCTCAGCTGGTCCGGAATTACCTGGGCATTTACTACAGGAATCACAGCCAATTGGCACCCGCTGACATGGATAAGCCATATGCTGGATGTGAGCCTTTTGGGTCGGACTCCGGCAGCCGCTCACATGATAAATATGCTTTGGTATTTAGGATGCGTCATTTTGACTTTTTTGCTTTTTTTACGTCTTGGCGCATCATCTCCAGCGGCTTTTTTCATGGCGGCTTTTTTCGGCGTACACCCCTTGCATGTTGAATCAGTAGCCTGGGCCTCGGAACGAAAAGATCTGCTTTGCGCTTTCTTCTTTTTATCATCAACGCTGCTCTATCTTGGTTACGCACGTGAAAAAAAAATGTCTCTTTATTTTTTAACAACACTCTCTTTTGTGTTTTCTCTTCTTTCCAAACCCATGGCTGTAACGTGGCCCTGTGTTGTCCTGCTTTTGGATTACTGGCCTCTCAAACGTTTTAAAAATGAATTCAAAAAAGTATTTTACGAAAAAATCCCGTGGTTCATTTTATCTTTAGTCTCATCCATCGTTACAATAATTGTACAAAACAAAAACGAAACGGTTAAATCACTTGTCGATTTTTCTATCACGGACAGACTGGCCAACACGATAATATCCTATGCAGTATATATACGCCAAAGCTTTTGGCCTTTTGATCTGACTGTTTTTTATCCTTATCCGAATCATATAAATACGCTTAGTTTTATCGCTGCCTGCATTTTCTTAGGACTTATAACTTTCGCTGTTATCAGACGAAGGATGGATCATCCTTATCTTTTATGGGGGTGGTTATTTTATCTAATTGTCCTGTTTCCGGTTATTGGAATCATTCAGGTGGGCGGTCAAGCTCATGCCGACCGCTATACCTTACTCCCTCAATTAGGAATAATTCTCGGACTTGGTCTTTTTCTGGAGAAGATCGCAAGAAATAAGAAACTTCGTCAAACAATCGCCATGATAATGACGGTCATTATAATAGTACTTACCGGATTAACATTCCGACAGGTCTCCTATTGGAAAGACAATGAAACACTGTTCAATCAGAACCTTGCTGTCGCCGGTGAAAATGAATTGGCTCATTTTAATCTTGGAGTAGCATATCTGGAAAAAAACGATCTTGAGCTGGCCGTCATCCATTTGTCGGCCGCAGCCGTAATGAATCCAGGTGAATTCACTACTTATAATAATCTGGGCATAGCCTATTTAAAACAAAACAAACTATCCCAGGCTGAAACTAGTTTTAGCAAGGCAATCTTGATTAATTCAACAATTGCACAGCCTCATTTTCATCTTGCTGTGATTAAAATTAAGCAAGGCACTTTCAGTGAAGCTGTAAAACATTTGGATGAAGTGGTTCGATTGTCACCGGAGTGGATGGCAGCAATAAAATTACGCGATGAAGCAAGAAAACTATCCGCCGGACATTTATCAAAAACCAATGAATAATACTGGTTCATGACAGATCGGATACATGTCCTTTTCGTAAAAAAAATCAACTTGAAAACAAATCGGATTGCTGCCGCAAAGCGGACCATTGATTCTTCATGAAATCGCTTTTCCACCAAAAACCGCACTGGATTTTATGCCGTAAGGCCATTATAAAGGGCGTAATTAAAAAACAGGTGAATTCTAATTTGACATATGTTAAAAAATCAACAACATAGCAGGGGTCAAAGAATGCAGACAGGATTTATCAGGGAAATATTAGAAGAGATTTTCAAGATTTATTACAGAATTAAAATCTCTTTTTATAAACTTATTGTCAGAAATGAGGCTGCCTCTTATGTTTTACATGATAGCATTTTACCCAAATTAATTCTTCAAATGTATGGCGCCAAAATCGGAGAAAATGTTCGCATTAATAGATGGATAATTTTGCATGCGACAAACAATGATTTTTCAAATTTAACAATTGGCAATAATGTCCACGTTGGCAAAGGGGTGCTCATCGATCTTACGGGAAAAGTAACTATAGGCAACAGAGTCAATATTGGAATGTTTTCCAGAATTTTGACTCATCAAAATATTGGTGATAGTCAATTACGGACATTATATCCGCCCGTAAAAGGAGATATTGTTATACCGGATGATGTAGTTATCGCATCCCATGTAATCTTGTTATTTCCGACAAAATTATCGGAAAATATGTTAGTTTCTGCGGGAAGCGTTGTAAAAGGGGAATATGACAGTCCATGCGTACTGGTAGGCAATCCTGCCAGAAAATCAAGGAGCATCAACAAGCAATGACAATAACCGATAAAACGGAGATAGAGTCATGACAAACATAGCCCAACTCATATCCTCCGTTGCCAAGCGCAATAAACTCCAAAATAAATTCCTGAAACACTCCATAAGCCTCTTGTCAGACCAAGATTTAGAGATGTTGGATTTTTACCTGAAATATTGTTTAGGTAATGGCCTGTCTTTTGAATTTCTCGCAGAAGCTTATGATTTGTTTGCCAAAGATACCTTGAAGGAGCAAGTTTTTTTTATTAAGCATAAACACTATAGATTCTCCACATACGATGAAGTTGCGTCCCACGTATATCAGAACAACGAATTTATGCGTAAATATATGTACGGATTAGCGCTGACTTCATTTTTATGGCCAAACCATTTACGGGTCTTCAAATTTTTCAGAGATAAATTGCCTAAGAATTTGAAAGGGAATTATCTTGATATCGGTCCCGGACATGGGCTGTTCATGATGGAAGCCATGAGATTAAGCAGTTATAATAATTTTTGTGGAATCGATGTCAGTTCAACGAGTGTGGAAATAACTAAAAAGATTTTAAGCAGTGGGTATTTTGGCCAATTTAAAAATTACAATATTATTCCGGGTGATTTTTTAGAATGGAATACCGGTGAAAAATTTGATGCCATTGTTATGGGTGAAGTACTAGAGCACGTGGAAAATCCCCACGATTTTTTAAATAAAGTTCGAAGTCTTTCTACCCGTTCGTCGTATATTTATATTTCGACGGCCATTAACTCACCTGTTATTGATCATATTTATCTCTTCGAAAGTAAAGAACATTTAATAAAACTGATTGAATCCTGTTCTTTCAGCATTCAAGATATGTTAGTGGTACCCTATACAGGGAAAACCATAGAAGAATCAGAAAAAAATAAACTGCCAATAAAAATAGCGTTGGTGTTAAAAAACAATTATGGATAAATATGGTTTAAAGTTTCACCATCTGGGACTTGCCACCAGGAAATGTGACAAAGCGGTTAAGTTTTTAAAAGGGCTGGGATATTCTGTATCAGAAAGTATTTTGGATTCTATTCAGAATGTTAACCTGATCATGTGTATACATCCTTCTATGCCTGATATTGAGATTATATCTCCGGCTCAAACTTCAGGACATTTGGATATTTTGCTGAAAGATTACTCGGAACAACTTTATCATATATGTTATACATCAAAGAACTTATCCGTCTCCCTGGAAAAGATAAAAGCGGGAAACCGGGTTATCACCGTTTCAGAGAGAAAACCGGCTGTTTTATTTTCAAATAAATTTGTCTCTTTTTATTTGGTTGCCGGATTTGGAATTATTGAAATACTGGAGGAATAAAGGTTAAGATAAAATATGCCTTTATCATATTTAGAAATTCAGGCCCTGCTTAATCATGCCGATTTAGAAAAATTACCCAAGCTGTCCATATCTGTTCTCCGCAATGTTATGCTCGAACCCATCGAGCCTTATCTGCGTTATTATGCTTATCTAATGAATTTCAATGCCCGGATTCTTTTTGGAGAATATGACAACATCTTTCAGGAAGCAAACGCCGGGAAAACAGCTTTAATCAATATCGATACGGATTGTGTATTAATCTTTATGCACTTAAAGACTCTTTCCGATACTTTGTCCGGTTCTTTTACAAACCTCAATACCAGTCAAGTAAAAATCGAAGTCGAGCGAATTCAGAAGCACATACAATCCGTGCTTGATGGCATACGTAAACAAACAAATGCCATTATACTCTGGCATAGTTTTGAACTACCGGTCTATCCGGCATATGGAATTTTCGACAGCCAGATTGAAGATGGTCAACTGGGCGTCATTGCTGAATTGAACAATAGCCTGCGGAAACGTTTACGCGACATTCCAAATGCCTACATGGTGAATCTCAATCTATGCCTCAGCCGCATCGGCAGCGATCAATTTTATGACTTACGATACTGGCATATCGGACGGGCACCCTATTCCAGATCAGGGCTGCAGAAAATAGCGTTTGAGGATTTCAAATTTATCCGTGCTTTAAAGGGCCGGAATAAAAAGTGCCTTGTGCTAGATTGCGATAATATTCTCTGGGGAGGAATTATCGGCGAGGACGGAATATCAGGCATTAAACTTGCCAAAACATATCCAGGGTCGGCTTATCGGGAATTTCAACAAGAAATTCTAAATCTATATCATCGCGGTATATTGATTGCTCTTTGCAGTAAAAATAACGAAGATGATGTCTGGGAAGTATTTGATACTCATCCGGACATGGTTCTCAAAAAGGAACATATTGTTGCCGCCCAGATTAACTGGGAAGACAAAGCGACAAATCTACGCCGGATTGCCGTTGATTTGAACATAGGGTTGGACAGTATGGTATTCATGGATGACAGCGAATTCGAAATCAATCTAATACGGCAGATTCTGCCGGAAATTGAGGTTATACATTTACCTAGAGAAAAAGCGGTTGAATATAAAAAAATATTAGCTTCCGGCAGTCTATTTGAGGCGTTATCAATCTCTGCCGAAGACAAAAAGCGTGGAATGATTTATCATCATGAAAAAAAGCGCAAACAATTACATTCTAAGATAACAGATATTATTACTTATTACAGAACGCTGGAGATGGTCGTAGAAATTTGTCCGGCAGATGAATTCGCTGTTCCCCGAATTGCGCAACTGACTCAAAAAACGAATCAGTTCAATCTGACTACGCGCAGGTATAATGACGCTGACATTCAAAATTATGCCAAAGATTCCTTAATAGATGTTATCTACATCAAGTTACGGGATAAATTCGGCGACTCCGGGATTGTCGGGACGTGTATTGTAAAATATGAAAATCAAAAAGCCTTTATTGATTCTTTTCTCCTGTCCTGCCGGGTTCTGGGTCGCGGCATAGAAGATATATTTATCTTAAATGTTTTGCGTCGGGCCAGGCAGCGCGGTTCAAGAGTCATTGAAGGAGAATATATTCAAACCAGGAAAAACAAACAGGTCGAGTCCTTTTATATCAATCATGGTTTCAAAGAAATTGTTTCAGAAAAAGATCTAACCAGACGTGTTTTTCATTATGACTTGTCTCAGGAAATAAAAGCCGATCCTGATTTTTTCAAGGAGATTCACTTATATATAGATCCGGAGAAGATATCGTGAGAAAGAGAGTCTTCGATATTATCGCACAGGTGATGAATGTACCGGTGGGAAGCTTATCAGAAGAATCATCTCCTGAAAGCATCGAGGCATGGGATTCCTTGAAGCACATGAGCCTGATTCTAACATTGGAAGAGGAGTTTGGCGTACAATTTAGCGATGAGGAAATAGTGACGATGCTTAACGTCGGGCTTATTATGGAGGCTCTAACACATAAGCTGGTCGTATGATTTTTGTGTTAAATTATTATTCAATAAGGGATGGAGAAAATCAATATTATGCCGTGACATGTAATTCCTAAGACATAAAACACCGGAAATACATTGATAAACGTCATCAGAATCGCCCTTATTTTTAACCCGACTCAACGATTAATCAGATAAAACATACACAATATTACCTTGACATAAAAAATATAAATTTCTAGAGTTCCTTCATTAAAAATACGATTTTATTAAATCATCGACTGAATGTTTTGACTTTTTTTCATGAAGATTTTACTGGTAAATCCCGTTACCCGTAGCGTTTCCCTAGCCTCACCGGATTTGGGACTCGGGTATCTGGCCACAGCACTTAAAAGAGAAAATCATCAGGTTGACATACTGGATTGTGTCAATCTCAGAATGACGCTGGTACAATTCGAAAAATATGTCGCCGATACTGATTTTGACGTCATCGGTTTCAGAGTGTTTTCCTCTGATCTGATAACTGTCAGTCAATCCTTATCCATAGTCAAAAATAAATTCCCTGATGTTAAAATCATTCTTGGCGGTGCTCATCCGTCTTATTTCCCCGAACAAACGCTGCAGTATTTTGAAAAAGCCGATTATGCCATCCGGGGCGAAGGAGAAAAAGGTCTGACGGATTTAATAAGATATTTATCCAATCCGAACACCATTAACCGGGAACATATTCCCGGTCTTATCTGGAGAACAGACGGAAATATCAGATGCAATCAACCCTTCTTTCCTGAAGATTTGGATTCTCTGGGATCCCCCGACTGGAAATTAATCAATCCCTGTAATTATCCTTTTCAGACGTCGTATCTTACAAAATCGAAAATTGTAGCGCCACTTATCATGACCCGGGGATGTCCCTACCAATGCACATTTTGCGCCGTTCGCTCCATTACAGGGAAAAGAATAAGGGCTCACAGTGTTTCCTATATCATAGGGGAAATAAAATATCTGAAAGCCGAATTCGGAATAAAGGAAATTTGTTTTATTGATGATAATTTTCTTACTTTCAAGAATCTTATCGTTGATTTATGCGAACAGATTATTAATAACAACCTCAATATCCGATGGTCCTGCTTTGGTATTCGTCTTGATCTTGTTGATGAAAAAACATTAAGCTTAATGGAAAAATCAGGCTGTTATTTATTAACGGTCGGCATAGAATCCGGCTCCCAGCGAATTCTAAACCATATGAAAAAAAATTTGACGATTGATCTCATAGAAGACAGAATAAAACTTATTAACGAAAAATCCGGAATTAAAGTTATCGGAAACTTCATTCTGGGTTATCCCATAGAAACAGAAGAAGATATTCGCAAGACAATAAAATTCGCCCGCAATTTACCTCTTTATGGCGCCAACTTTTTTCCGTTTTATCCCACACCCGGCACGGAAATATTTGACCAGGTTGTTTCGGAGTCAGATTTAAAAGGGATTGACTGGAATCTAATGGGAATAGACTTAATCCACTATGTACCGGACGGGATATCCAAACAGAAATTTACATGGTTATTTATTATGGCATTCATAAATTTCTACATGAGACCGCGAATTGTATTGAATGTTTTAAGCGCAACCCGCTCGTTTGAAAGATTTAAATATATTTTCAACAGAATTTTTGGAATAGTTAAATGATTATCATACCCACATTCCATATATTACTTGACACAAAAAATCGCCTTACTTATACTCCAAAACCTTAGAGTAATTGATGCTTAATAAATAATTATATGAAAATCGCTTTTCTCAATATTGCTTATGAAGCTTTGGCCGTATCGTTATTATCAGCCATTGCCAAAAAAGAAGGCCATACCGTAAAATTACTGCATGCTCCCACCCTCTTTAAAGACGGTACGACAAGAGAATTTAAACGGCTGGCGCGCTTATTCAACAATGACAAATTAATCATCAAACAGCTTGAGGCATATCAGCCGGATTTAATCGCGTTTTCCGTTGCGACATTTGACTATCAGACGGCCCTGCACTACGCAAAGCTTTGTAAAAGTATTTGCCCTGATACGAAAATTGTTTTTGGCGGAATCCATGTTTCTTCCGTACCAGAAGTGGTTATTGCCAACGAGGTTATAGATTATATTGTAATTGGTGAAGGAGATATTGCCTTTTCCGAAATCATCAAACATATCGAAAAAGGTGACTCCGCCGAACCGATAGTTAATACCTGGTATAAATCGAAGAACAGGACTATTGTTAAAGGCAGGCAGATCGGTTTTATTCAGGATCTGGATTCCCTGCCTCATTTTGACAAGGAAATCTTTAAGGAAATTTTCCCTTTAAAATCATATTATCTGACGATGACATCCAGAGGATGTCCCTACAACTGTTCCTATTGTTTCAATCACTTTTTCAGGGAAATTCCCGAAGAAAAATCAAACTATATACGGAGAAGAAGCATCGGGCATGTCATGGAAGAACTGACTATTGCCAAAGAAAAATACAAGATCAGCATGATTGAATTCTGGGATGACATTTTCATCTATGATAAAAAATGGCTATATAAATTCCTGGAGGAGTATAAAAAGCAAATCAACCTTCCTTTCAAATGCTACATTCATGTTAATCTGTTCGATGAGGATATGGCCATCCGGCTCAAAAATGCCGGCTGCAGATGGGTTGATTTCGGAATTCAAAACATCAACGAAGAATACCGGAAAAAATATTTGAAACGCAACGAAACAAACGCAAACATCAGTAAAACCCTTAAGATTCTGAAAAAGCACAAAATTGTTTCTTTTGCCGATTATATTGTGGGAATGCCCGGTGACACGCTGGAACATTACGAGGAAGCCAGACTTTTTTTTATTGAAGACATGCCCGATATCATCGAACCTTACTGGATGACTTATCATCCCCGAACTGAAATTATTGAAAAAGGATTTGAACACAACATTTTAGATGCTGAAAAAATGGATCTGGTCAACCACGGCACCAATTCCCACGGATATTTTAATAGTTCACCGGAGTCCCAGGATTTTCATAATGAATATTATTTCATTCTTAAGGTTCTTCCATCCTTGCCAGTTTTTTTAAGAAAGAAACTTACCTATAGTGTTGCAAAAAAAATACCTTACTTCATAAAATTGCCCATTTTCATTTTTTCTATTTTTTATCTGGCATTTAAACATCATAGTCCGCGGATAAAATATTTTATAGGATTTTATCTGTCTCAAATATTCTGGATATTAAAATCCAGACTTTTTTCTAAAAAATATATTTAAGAATATCAACTGCGCTTTATTTTGTAAACATTTTCAGGAGAATATATCATGCCACCAAGGGTCTTGCTTTCATCGGTTTTCAAACCCTTTGCTGTTGATGATATATATTCCCGCAAGGAATCGATTCTGGAGCTTTTCCACAACCAGCTCACCAAGGTTCAGGGCATTTATTCGTTTCGCCTTTCGTATGACTCCTACGGTATCCACGCCATTGCCAACAATCTCGGAATTCCCTGCACGGTGCTTGATTTTCCCGGTATGAAGAGATTCGAAAGAGAGATTGAAAAAGGCTACGATTATGTCGGCATCAGCGCAATTGCACCTAACTTCCAGAAAGTCAAGTGGATGGCGAAACGCACACGGGAAATATCGCCAAAGTCAAAGATATTGATCGGCGGGTTTTGCGCGGACATTCCCAACATGCGGGAAGTGCTTGATGTCGATTATATCTGCATTGGTGAAGGCATCAGTTTCATGCGTGAACTGCTCGGCCTGCCAGCCAATTTCGAATTTAAAAATCCTGACGTCTTTACGGCTTTTCGCGAGGTACTGGGAATGCCTCTGTTTGGAATATTTAAAACCTCACAGATCGTCGTCGGTCTGGGATGTTCCTATGGATGCGATTTCTGCAGTCCGAGCCATTTTTTCGGACGCAGGCATATCAGATTTTACACAAGCGGCGAAAAACTGTTCGAGGAAATATTGCGTGTCACAAAAAAATCCGGCGTGAATATGATATCCCTGATAGGCGACGACAATTTTCTTCTTGACCTGGACAGGGCGGAACAGTTGCGGCGCTGTGTGGTGAAAAGCGGCCGGGTTTTCAATATAATGATTTTCGGCTCTGCTGACAAGGTGATGGAGTTCGGAGCGGAAAAACTTGCTGAAATGGGAGTCGGCATGATTTGGATTGGACGGGAAAGCCGGTTTGCGAATTATCCCAAAAACAGAAACATTGACATGAAAACTCTGGTCGAAAATCTGCGGCGTCACGGCATTAAAACAATCCTCAGCTCCATCCTGTTGCTCGACGAACACACCCCGGAAAATATCAGGGAGGACATTGACGATCATCTCGCCTGCCGGCCCGCATTCAGCCAGTTTTCTCACTATGCGCCTCTACCCGGCACACCCCTGTGGGACAAGATGAGTGAAACAAACAGGCTGATACCCGGCATTCCGTGGGAAGATATGCATGCATTCGATGAACCCTGGTTTTACCATCCCAGTTTTAGTTCTCTGGAAGCTAAAAATATACAAGAAGAAGCTTATCAGCGCGATTATCACGAGTTGGGACCGTCGATACTCCGTATGATCGAAACGGAATACGAGGGATGGGAATACCTGCGCAAATCGGATAAACTTCACCTGAAAAACAGAGCCGATTTCTTAGCGCGCCAGATGTGGAAACATAAGACGGTCCTGGCGGCATTGGATTATCTTGTTCCCACTGGGCAAATGCGAAAACTGGTCAGAGATGTCCGGCGGAAAGTTGAGGGTTCCTTCGGAAGAGCCAATTCTTTGGAAATGGCCGTTGCCCGCGGTCTGTTTCTGACTGGACGTCTCAGGGAATTCAGGAATCGCCACTGGGGCGATGTCCTACAGCCACCTACACAGGTAACTTATTATAACGATAAACTGTTAGAATATTTATTTAAAAAATGATTTACTCCGGATTCATCGGCCAATATTCACTTGACATGCCAAACCTCTTTTTTTATAGTTCAGACATGAACAAGCGATGTCTTATCGAATTAACGTTCACACACCTTGTTAAATCAGCGGTAATCATCACCAAAGATCATATGAAATTCCACGGGAGGACAGACCCATAAAAGCGCTTCTCATTAATCCGCTGACACCTCCCACATTCTGGAATTATCAGCATATAATGAAATTCATCCGTAAGAAAACGGCGCAACCACCTCTGGGGCTGCTCACGGCCGCAGCCCTGCTACCAGGCGACTGGAAAATTAAAGTCGTTGATATGAATGTTGAAAGCCTCGGGGATGATGTAATCCGCTGGGCCGATATAGTTTTTGTAGGGGCCATGATTATTCAAAAAGAGTCCGTGTGGCAGGTTGTCGCCAGATGCCACGACCTGGGCAAGCCGGTCGTGGGTGGCGGGCCGCTTTTTACATCCTGTCCGGAAGATTTCAATGATTTGGATTATCTCGTGCTCAATGAAGCGGAGATAACACTTCCCTTATTTCTGAAGGACCTGGTCACAGGGAACCCGCGACGTATCTATTCAACCGATGAAAAGGCTGACGTCACGCTGACCCCTCTTCCCAGATGGGATCTTATCAACATCAATCTTTATGCCGCAATGGCGGTTCAGTATGCCAGAGGATGCCCGTACGATTGCGAATTTTGTGACAATGCCTACCTGAACGGACGGAATCCCAGGATAAAAACAAATAAGCAGATGATGCGGGAATTTGATATCCTCTACCAAATGGGCTGGCGCGGTGGTATCTACATCGTGGCGGAAAATTTTATTGGAAATCAATTGACGGTAAAATCGCTGCTCAAAGAACTCAACCAATGGCAGGGAAAAAGAGATTATCCTTTTGCACTCACTGCGGCCGCATCGATGAACATCGCTCAGAATCAAGAACTCATGAAAATGATGACCGCGGCAGGCTTTGAAGCCGTATTTCTCGGATTGGAAACGCCGGATGAGAAATGTCTGGAGGAATGCGGCAAAAATCAGAACCTTTCAATGAATATGGCAGATGCTGTCAAAACGATACAGCAAAACGGATTGAGTATTATCGGCAGCTTCATCATAGGCTTTGACAGCGATACGCCGGACATTTTTGAGCGACAAATGAAGTTTATTCAAAATTGCGGTATAGCCATTGCCTTCGTAGGTTTGATTAATGCAGCCCCGGGTTCCCGCCTCTATCTTCGTCTCAAAGAAGAGGGCAGACTCCTCGGAAATTTCTCCGGTGATAACTGCGATGGGTCCATGAACTTCGTTCCCAAAATGGACCCTCAGATTTTGAAGGACGGATATAAGTCGGTGCTGAACCACATATATTCCTCGAAAGAATACTACCTGACGGTTCTGGAGTTTCTGAATGCATACAGACCTGTAAAACGCCGCCGGATAACATTATTGGGAATAATAGCTTTCTTCAATTCCATTCTTTATCTGGGAATTCTCGACAAATGGAAAGACAGCGTTTATTTCTGGAAGCTAATGCTGAAGGGATTGATTTCCTATCGTAAATCATTGGGAGAAGCTGTCACGCTCATGATTATCGGCTACCACTTTCGACAACTATTAAAAAATGACTAATCGGAAGCTTAAATACTTAATGCACATTAAAAATCTGGAGCCGATGACCAGAATCGAACTGGTGACCTAC
>CAYMWM010000055.1:0-21549 GCA_964394185.1 uncultured Smithella sp. | reverse complement strand
CGTATCGCTTAAGCGTAGGGTAACCTTTTCGGCCCGAGCCCTTCAGCTAACTTCGCAGGCTTCGATGAGGAGAACCAACCGGATTGGTCCGGGATGATCATTCTCCCCTGGATGAATTTCGGAGGTTTTTTTATGTCATCATCAAATTCCGGGAATGGCTCTTCTGCTGACTCACAAGGAGAATCCCCCGTAAGCCGGTTCAATAAAAAAATTGTTTTTCTCGCTTTCGCATCCATTGGTGTTGTCTTTGGCGATATCGGGACAAGTCCCCTTTACGCCATCAAGGCGTGCTTTCATGGAATGCATGCCATTGCCCCCAGCACGATGAATGTCCTTGGTGTTTTATCCCTCATTTTCTGGTCGATGACCATTGTCGTCGCCATAAAATATGTTATTTTCATCCTTAGGGCGGATAACCGCGGCGAAGGCGGCATCTTTGCCTTAATCAGTCTTTTAAGTACGTCTGATAAAAGCCTTTCCCGTTTTATTCAGTCCATTCTTTTATTTGCCGGAATTTTGGGTGCCGGCCTTCTTTATGGCGACGGCGTTATTACTCCTGCCATATCCGTACTATCTGCAATTGAAGGACTGGAAGTCGCTACCAGGGCTGCCAAGCCTTATATTATTCCGCTGACATGTATTGTTCTGATTTTTCTTTTTTCATTACAGCGCAGGGGCACCGCCAATATCGGGAAATTATTCGCCCCCATAATGGTGTTATGGTTTGTGTCCATTGGTGCTTTCGGAATCATGCAGATTGTATGCGAACCCGCGGTTTTTCGTGCCTTCAATCCCTATTATGCATTTTATTTTTTTATGAATAATGGCGTACACGGCATTGTTGTCCTGGGATCGGTTGTTCTATGTATTACCGGCTGCGAGGCTCTGTACGCCGATCTGGGGCATTTCGGCAGGAATGCCATCCGGTTTTCCTGGTTTACTTTTGTTTTTCCCACATTGCTGTGCAACTACTTCGGACAGGGCGCTCTGTTGCTCGCTCACCCGGAAATGAATGTCAATCCTTTCTATAAAATTGTACCGGAATTTTTACTGTACCCGATGATAGGACTTTCCACAGTTGCCACAATCATTGCTTCTCAGGCGCTGATATCCGGCGCATATTCGCTCACACAACAGGCAGTGCAGCTGGGTTTATGCCCGCGTGTTCGAATTGTTCACACGTCAAGCGAGATGCAGGGCCAGATATACATACCTTTTGTCAATTATACATTAATGATTGCCTGTATCGGCGTCGTCATCGGTTTTAAGCAATCGGACGCGCTGGCCGGAGCTTACGGAATTGCCGTTACAGGAACCATGATTATCACATCAATCCTCTATCTCCTGGTGCTGACTCATTATCAAAAATGGCCTTTATGGAAAGTCATACCCCTTATCGGACTATTCCTTGCATTTGACATTGCTTATATTACAGGTAACACATTCAAAATAGTTGACGGAGGATGGTTTCCCCTTTTTGTTGCAGCCATTATAGCTTTAGCCATGACCACATGGAAAAAAGGGCGGAATGAACTTTATCGCAATTTAATCGGATCAAGATTTCCGCTGGAGAGCTTTCTCGCGGAATTGCCGAAAAGCCATATGCCGCGGGTATCCGGAACTGCTGTGTTTATGACAATGTCATCACAGGGAACTCCGCCTACACTGCTGCATAACGTAAAACACAACCATATATTGCATGATAAGGTGGTACTGCTTTCGATTAAAACAACAGATACGCCAACGGTTCTTGCCGGTGAACGTATCAAGATGACCGATCTGGGTCAGGGCTTTTACCGTGTTGAGGCTTTCTATGGTTTCATGCAGAAACCCAATGTGCCTCAGATTATGAAAATACTGGCTCAGTACGGACTTGTTACCGACCCGATGACTACGACTTTTTTCCTAGGCAAGGAAACCCTCCTGACCGGTGGAAAATCGAACATGATGCGGTGGCGTAAAGCTCTTTTTGCATTTATGTCCAGAAATGCCGGTAATCCCACACTATACTTTGGAATCCCGGCCAATCGGGTTGTTGAACTCGGCACACAAATAGAGTTATAATTTTATTTACAGTAAAATACTTCAAGTATTTTACTGATTGAATATAGTTCATTAATTATGTCATATTGGATATTATTGTTCCAATAAATACATTTTGATTGTTTAAAAACAAAAATGAAGAAATATTTTTCACCATTCGTTTCATTATTGCTGGTTATTTTACCGGTGATCGCTACATTATTATGGCACTTGCATAATCAGGGGTGGCCTAATGATGACGCGGCCGACTATATGAAAACTGCGTATCAGCAATATCTCGCTTTCCGGGAAGGATCTTTTCTTGACGGACTTAAGGCATTATATCAGATTCGAGGCTGGCGGCCCATACTGTTTCCTACGCTAGCGACACCGTTTCTTCTGATTTTCCAAGGAAATATACTTGCTGCAATGGGCGCAACTCTGGTTGTCTGCTTTCTTGTCTGCCAGATTTATATTTATGTTATTGCCAAGCTTTACCTTAACCCTTTTCGTGCTGCATTAGTCGCGGCATCTGTAGGAACCTGTAGCGCAAACATATTTTACAGTACGGTTTTCTTTTCCGAGATAGCGTGGCTCGCCTTTTTTACCGGATTTGTGTTTCATCTTCTGAAAAGCAACTTTTTTCGTCACTCTTTTCAGGCAACCATTGCAGGTATATTTTTGGGCTTAGCCATGCTTGTACGTCCAATGGAAACAATGGCTATAGTCATTCTTCCTTTGATCGGCATAATGTCAATGGCATTAAAGGAAAATGTTTTCCCCTTCATTAAAATGACTCAATGTATAGGTTTTGTGATTTTAAATGCCTGCCTGCTCATCGTTTCCATTTTTACCACTCAGGTAAACTACTCCGTAATATTCGGTATCGGATTAATTCTTATCCTATTGCAAATAATAATTATCAGGGGAAAAGATGACGAACCGGGAATAATGGGTTTGAATTTCTTCATGGTCTCATGTACGGTAATCAATTTATATTGGTGGGTCGCTTGCATGTCCCAGTTATTTCAATGGACTTGCTATACGACATCATTCGGACCTTTAGCAAAAACAATGGGTGTTTATATTAGACGAGAGGGATTTATCTCCATTATACAGGAGATTTTTTCATTGTACCTATCTCCCGATTTTATTGCTGTGGCTGCATTAAGCTTATTTTTTATTCTGTCAAATTCAGGAAATATTTCAGACCGTATGAGGCGTTTTTGGCCTCTTATAATGATAGCTTTCGGTTCTCTGCTGCCCATCTTCATTTTATATGCCGTTACAACAACTTGCGAAGCCAGAAGAATTTTTATAGGCATGAGCTTCCTGTTGATGCTTCTCACAATATGGTCGTTGCAGGATGGTACCTGGAGAAAAATTCGTGTGGGGATAATTTCAATAATTGTTGCATTACAGATTGCCGGTGTATTTCAGAACACAACAGGCGAATCTCTTCCATTCAGAATCCCCCTATTACAGAAGAACTACGCTTCCTTAAAACCGGGGACCAGACCGGACCAAAACGAGACCGTAATCTCAACGTTACTGGAACTGGGCGTACCAAAAAATAGCGCTATAGCCGTTTACACAGCAGCAATTTATCATTTTAGTGACCGTATTTACGAACCAGCAGCACTTGGTCTTGCCGCCTTAACAACCGGCAGTAATCTGAAAATAATATATTTTGTTGAATCAGGTGATTATTTCAGGGTGATAAAAAGACTGAGGGAAATCGGTGTTCCGTTCCTGCTGATTGACGTTTATAATGATACCTCAAATAATAACTCTCATCAGCCATTAGTACATTTCACATCGTCTCTCTTAAGGAAAATGGAAGACCCTGGTGTTGATCCGCCCGGTTTGAAGCGAATGGCCAGCTTTAAAAGCGGCGGCAGAGATCAGGTTCTTTTTAAAGTTTTGCCGTTGGATTAAAACGTAAAACCTTATCCTTAGCTTTTTATTATCTGTTCTATCTCAACACCGTACTGTTTCATTTTCCTCTGAGACAGATATTTTTCCGGATGTCCGGCATCCTGAGCCAGTCCCAGCAAATTATTGTCCGCCAGAAACATAAAGATGGCGCGGTTTTCTTCTTTCGCCCGCTGGAAACGCCAGATGTATAATTTTTTGAATAACTCTTTCTGCTCCCGATTCAAATAATCGTAGCCTTTGATTTTTCGATAACCCTGCCTGTTGAATGTTTTTTCCTTCCAATCGGTTTCGGCAATTTTGATAAAAGCTTCTGCAGCGGAACATTTTAATTCCCTTCTGCTCAGAGCGGAGGATTGTTTTTCATAAAGTGCAGGCAGATGGATAACATCCTGGGCCGCGTATTCCAGTTGCTCCTCCGTCAACGGACGATTATTCCAATGCGAGCGCTGTATCTTTTTGTTCTTCTTCAACTCCACGCCCACAAATTCCTTAATCATCTTTTCCAGAGAAAGCTCCTGAAAGCCCAGTAAAAGAGCCGCCCTATGCGTATCGAAAATATTTTTGAAATTAAATCTGTAGTCTCTTTTCAAAAGGCGAATATCGTTATCTGCGGCATGAAGAATTTTAAGAATATGCTGATTGTCAAAATATCTGCCTAAAAAAGACAGATTCAGATTATCCAATGGGTCAAAAAGATAGGTTGTCTTGTTGGCATGGATTTGAATCAGGCAAAGTTTTTCCCTGAAATAACGGAAGGAATCATATTCCGTATCAATGCTTAAAATTTTCGCTTGTTCCAAATCATCAATGGCACGTGATAATTTCTTCTGCGTATCCACTAGAAGCCATTTCGTATTCATGGCGGGTAATCTAGCCGAAATATGAATTTAAAGCTACAAAAATGATGAAAGAAAAAACAAGAAAAAAAACAGCCAGATAATCGAAATGAGCAAATTTCAATTCCACAAAAGATGAGCGCTCCCCACGTCGATAGTTTCTGGCTTCCATGGCCAGCGCCAGTTCATCCGCGCGCCGGAACACACCTATTAAAATCTCTGACGTCAAAGATATAAATGATTTTATTTGGACAGCAAGTCCTGACCGCCGAGTATCAAAACCGCGGGCTCTCCGTGCGCTATATATTCTCTCTTTTTCCCTGAGCAAAATCGGCATGAGCCTTAATGCCAGCATAATCATGACGGCGATATCATCCACCGGCACCCGAATTTTTCGTAGCGGTTTGAGATAATATTTAATAGCCGCAATGATTTGAGAGGGCGCTGTGGTCATTGTCATTATAACGGCTGCGAGAATAAGGGATAAAAATCGCCAAACGACAAAAAATCCCTGTTTTAATCCCTCAATAGAAGGAGATAATCCAAAGAAATAATTTCTTGCCGCCATTTTACCTTCATTTTCATTAAAAAAAATGTGAACTAAAAAAATAAGCACTATAAAAAATATCAATGGTTTTAAAGCAAGCCAAATGGTTCGCAAACTAATCCCGCTTGCCAGTGCGATAAACAGCAGGGCGATTCCGGTTACCAATGAAGTCATTGGTTTCACCCAGAGAATGAAAATACTTAATGCGACAGCAGCGGCAAGTTTTACGCGAGGGTCAAGATTATACAGGAGTGACTGGCCTTTCATAAATGACCCGGCATGATACATCATTATTCCTTTATCTTACTCATTAAAGAGAAAATCTGTTTTGTAGCCTCATCTATGTTAATAATATCCGTCCGCACAGATAGCCCCGATTTCTGTAATTTTATGAACATCTCCGTAATTTGTGGCAATTGCATTCCAATTTGTTTCAGCATTTCCACTTTCTCGAAAATTTGCAGAGGGGAGCCGTCCATAAAAATGCGGCCCTCATTCATCACCACTATTCTTTGCGTGAGTGCCGCTTCCGCCATATTATGGGTAACATGAATGATGCCAACACCTTCGGCGGAAAGTTTATCAATGATATCCAGAACGCGTTTGGCGGCAGTCGGATCGAGAAAGGCGGTTGGTTCATCAAGAGCAATATAGCGCGGCTGCATAGCCAGCACTCCGGCTATGGCTACCAGTCTTTTTTCTCCGCCGGAAAGATTTTCTATATTGCGTCCGGCAAGCTCTGGTATGCCCACCCGGGACAGAGCATTAGCTACTCTTTTTTTAATTTCCCCGGTCGGCAGGCATAAATTCTCCGGACCGAAAGCAATGTCTTCTTCCACTGTCATACCGACGATCTGATTGTCGGGATTTTGAAAAACCATCACCACCTGAGATCTTATTTTCGCATGATTCGTTGAGTCTTTCGTATCTAAACCGTTGATTATTACTTTACCACTGGCAGGTATTAGCAGGGCATTTAGATGCCGAATAAGGGTTGTTTTGCCGCAACCGTTCGGTCCGATTACGGCGAGATGCTCACCTTCTTTTATTTGTAAAGAAACTCCCCGCAGGGCATCAATCCCTTCCGGTTCGTATTTATAATAAACGCTTTCTACAAAAATCAACAGTTTTACCTCAGACTTTTACACGCCCCTTTAGCCTGGAGCAGACAATGGCGGTAAGAATAATTTTGATAATGTCACCGGGGATAAAAGGCAGAACACCGATTGCGAGGGCTTTATTAAAATTCATTTTCGCAACGATTGAAAGTTGAATGCTTCCCAGAAAATAAATGATTAGCATTCCGATGAGCATGGAAAAGATATGCCAAAAAATTCCGGCGTTATTTCTCATTCTATTTACAGTTCCGATTACGAACGCGGCTGCGATAAAACCGAGTAAATAACCGCCGGTTGGGCCAAAGAGAACTCCCAGTCCCGCCTTCCCTCCGGCAAAAACCGGTATGCCCACAATACCGAGCATAACATAAATGAGCTGACTTGCGGCTCCCAATGGTCCGCCTAAAAGAATCGCCGCGACATTCAGGAAAAAAGTCTGCGCGGTAATCGGCACAGGCGGCAGAGGAATTACAATGAATGCCCCCGCCGCCGTAAGCGCTCCGAAAAGAGCCGCATATACCATACCTCTGGTTGATGCTTTATCAGCAACCATATTTTTGTTCTTTCCGCTTATTTGATTTTAAAACGTCATAGAGACGCCGCCCTTCAATGTAATACCGGGCATGGGGTAGTAGAAATTAGGCATCGAATATTGCTCATAATCTATACCGAATGAAGAATATTTCACATTAGCGATGTTGTCAACGCCCAGAAAAGCTATCAAGTTAAGTTTATCAAAAGCCGGTTTATACTGAACATTGAAATTCAGCAGGGTATGATCTGCAAGTTTTTCGGCATTGTTGTCGTTATCGCCGGAAAGATACGCTTCACCCACGTGCTGTATTTCGGACCTTAGGGTGATATGATAAGGTAAATAAATTTCCAGACCGGCATTCGCCATGTGTTTAGGCACAAGAGGCATTTCTTTTTCATTGTTAGCTCCGGCCTCAAAGGTAGCCTTATGGTATGTATAATTACCAAATATTTTAAGATACTTCTGCCAGAGGTAGGAAATGGATGCTTCGACACCGTCGTGACGGGTCTTGCCGGTATTTTGGTTCTCGCCGGTAAAAGTAACAGGGTCGTAAACGTATTCGATTTCATCATCCATATCAACACGGAAAAGTGTGAGGTTCATCGTCAGATTTTTCACGGGACAATATTCGGCGCCCACTTCCATGCTTTTGCCCTTTTCATTATCCAACCCTTTCAAAAAGCTGCCTCCGAAACCGCTGAAAGACGCAACTTCATCCAGAAACGGGATTCTGTAAACAGTCGCATATTTGGCAAAAACCTTTGACTGCTCTGTCCAGAGCCATGTAAGACCCGCTTCATAAGAATCGGCTTTGTAAATATTTTTTTGATCATCAAAACTATTTGATGGCATGGAAAAGTCTTTATTTGATCCTTCGATGGATGCCCGTTCAGCACGGTAACCGGCACTCAAAATTAAATTTCTAAGCAGGCTGAATTCATCACGGATATAGCCTCCCGTGCTATTTCTGGTAAAATCAGCCGTGCTCAACTTGGCCGTTCTTCCCCGATTACTGAAAATATCTTTTGTATAGGGCTCATTGTAATAATCCAGCCCCATGACCACTTTGTTATTAAAACCGAGAATCTGCTTCTCCAAAACATATTTCGGAGTAAAGCCGTATGTGTCGATGTTTGCACTGGAATAATTATATGAAGTCCACGAAGGCATATTCATTTCCAGGTCCTTTTTGCCATACAGGAAATTGACTTCCATCCGTCCCCACGAACCCCAAAAAGATTTCAAGCCGAGATTGACGTTTGTGTATTTATCGGAACCATCATCATCGGGATGGGCTTTCATAAAATAGTCCGGCATGGCGGGTTGGTACTGCCTTCTGTCCTGTTCCATCTGTTTCTTCGTTAAAGCGCCGGGCATCTGGTAATCGACCTGATTAAAAGAAACTCCCAGGGAAAGATTCAGCAAATTATTTGCAGAATATCCTACGTCGAAGCCTCCGCCCTGCGCCGAATATTTCGAACGGTCGCGATAACCGGAACTGGCATTATTTTCTGCGGTTACGGAGTAAGTCCATTTATCGGCGGCGCCGTTTACACCAATCCGTTCATCGTGCAAACCGTAACTTCCACCGAGAATTGAAGCATTGAATGTCGGTTTCCCTTTTCCTTTTTTCGTGATGATATTAATAACGCCGCCTATGGCCGCGTCACCATAGAGAACACTGCCCGGCCCGCGGACGATTTCGATTTTTTCAATGGTGTTGACAGGTATCTGAAGCCAGTTGATCGACGCCATATCCGTTCTGTTCAGACGGCGTCCGTCCAGCAGAATCAACGTTTTGCCAAAAGGATTATCACCGCCGAATCCCCGCATGTCTATCTGGGACTGCGAGGAATTTCCACTGTAGGTTCTGAACTGAATGCTTTCGATTTTATCCAGAACTTCCACCAGTGTTGTCGCGCCTGCGTCATTGATTTCTTCTTCGGTAATGACAGTTACGCTGGCGGGCGTTTTACGGATTTCCTGCGTGTCGCGCGTCGCGGTTACAACAACTTCATCCATTGTGACAATGGCATCACCGGATTTCTTTTCTTCGGCTTTTACAGGTGAAAAAACGACTAACGAAAATAACAGAACGAAAAACAAGACTTTCTTCATGGATCTTCTCCTTTCCCCCTCGGGATTAAAGTAAGTTAGACTTCCATAAAGTTTCCTGGCTTGCGGCGACCTACTAACCACCCTTCCCGACGCTTTGGCGTCAGTGGATTATGTGGCTTTCGTTCCGCTTACAGTTGCGGGGCAGCGCCGGCTTCCTTTATTTGGCAGTCCCTTCCAATTCTATTTCTTCAGATAAATATGGCGGGATATCTTGAAAATAAAATTGCTGCTATGTTGTCAATAATGAAACTCGAGGCGACCCGTCACCCGGATTTTTGTCAACCAGGGAATTGACATCGTACACCTCTTTTATGTTTGCCGCGGTAATAACTTCCGCAGGTGTTCCTATAGCATAAATTTTTCCGGAATCAAGCAAAATGATGTTATTTGCGTTTTGCGCGGCCAGATTGATGTCGTGCGTAACAAAAATTACCGTCAGTTTTTGCGCCATATTTAATTGATGAATCAGAGACAAAAATTGAAACTGATGTTTCAAATCCAAAAAAACGGTGCTTTCATCCAGCAGTAGTATTTTGGGCTCTTGCGCGAGTGCTCGGGCAATCATGACCCGCTGGCGCTCTCCTGCGCTGAGTTCGTCAAAACGCCGTGCGGCAAAAGCAAGCGTGTCTGTTTTTTCCATGGCTTCATGAACGATCCGGTAATCTTTTTTGTCTTCAAAGCGGTATCTGCCCAGATGCGGAAATCGTCCCATCAAAACAATTTCTTCAGCATAATAGGGAAAAATAACGGATGTATCCTGTGGCACAATGGCAACTTTTTGTGCAATTTCCTTGCGCGACCATCTCGTGGTCTCCTTGCCGTCAACATGAATTTGACCCGTATCAGGAAAAAGAGTCCCATTGATGGTTTTCAACAGTGTTGTTTTACCCGAACCGTTCGGGCCAATAACGGCCACAATTTCAGATTCGACAACAGAAAACGAAACATTTTCCATGACAGGTTTCGCTTCGTAACTGAAAGTGATATTTTTGGCGTCGATCAGGGACATGACTAATACGCCTTTCTTTTCAAAAGAAAAATAAAATAAGGCGCGCCGCAAAGCGCCGTAATAACCCCGACAGGCAGTTCAGCCGGAGCGAGGACAACCCGGGCAACGGTGTCCGCTAGTATTAAAAATGATGCACCGAATAAAGCGGAAACCGGCAAAAGCAAACGATGATCCGAGCCGAAAACAAGTCGCATGGCATGCGGTACCATAATTCCCACAAAACCAATAATGCCGGCCAGAGATACAGCCACGGAGATAATCAATGACGTTATAATCAACAACCCCTGTTTTGTTCTTTCAACATGGACACCCAAATGCGTGGCCGTTTCCTCACCCTGCACCAGCAGATTCAATTTCAGCGCCTGAGCATATAAAAGCGCAAAACCCGCGATAAGACAAAATCCGGCAACATAAATTTCCCTGGCTGATGCCCGCGAGAGGTCGCCCATCAGCCAGAAGGTAATGCTGTGGAGTTCCATACTGTTAACAACAGAAAGGAAAAAGAGGATGGCCGCGGAGAAAAAAGCGTTTACCACAACACCGGAAAGCAGAAGCGAATTATCCTGAAGAGCGGCTCTGGCGCTTCCGGCGACAATGAACACCAGAAAGACAGTTGCCAGCGCTCCGATAAAAGCCAGCAGGGGCACGCCCAGGTAAAAGGAACTCGCGCCGATCACAATGCCGATAATCGCACCCAACGCCGAGCCGCCGGATATTCCCAGAATATAAGGATCGGCAAGCGGGTTGCGCAAAATCGCCTGAAAAACGACGCCACCCAGCGCAAGAGACGCTCCGACAATTCCCGCGAAAATAATGCGCGGCAGGCGAACTGAAAACAATATCAATTCTTCTTCGGAAGAGACGGAAAATTTTCCGGTAAGAACATTGACAAGGGCATTAAAAACAGTTCTTAATGCGATGTGAACACTGCCGACAGACAGGGAAACAACGCAAAGCGCCAGTAAAATGAGAATCATCAGGGCGCTGATTTGCAGCACCCGCGTTGAAGTGACACGACGATAAATGGCCGTCTTCCTCCTTATGGATTAACAGGTTTATATATGCTCTTTGATTTGTTTTCCACAACAAAAAAGCGAACTGCTTGTCTATGGCTTATCTATACGAACAAAATCAGTAAATTCTTTGAATAAAGATACATCAGTGTACATCGGCCAATCGTTATGATGAGCACCCTTGATTATCCACATGCGCTTTTTACCTTCGGGAAGAGCATTATACAAATTAATGGCATGCTTAATCGGCAGGATTTCATCGCGCTCTGCCCCGATGACGGAAATATTATTTTTAAACGATTTCAAATTTTCGATACTGTCGTATTTGTCGGTCAAAACCAGCTTTACAGGAAGGAAAGGAAACAGCGATTTGGCAACGGAAGCCAGCGTATCCCACGGCGTAATTAATATGACACCGGCGATGGGTACGGATGTCTGTTTGACGACAGCGGCGGCAACGCCGCAGCCGAGCGATTCTCCCACCAGATAGATCGGCTCTTTATACTGTTCAAAAGCAAGGCGAACAGTTTCAAGACCGGCGGCGACAAATGGTTTTTCGCCAACCTTTCCCGGACGTCCGCCATATTTGGGATATTCAGCCAATATGACGCGGAAGCCGAGGTGCATAAAAGGCTTTAAATAAAATCCCCTGTCCAGCGCCGTCCCGCCGTTACCATGAAAAAGCACCAGTGTCCCATTGGGCGCAGGAGCATCCTCGGCGGCAACCAGACCCTGATAATCATCAGCCATCGCCTGCCATATTTTCATATTCTCGGATTTGAGCATCTGCTCCGTCGGCCTCTCGGCACTGGGGAAATAAAGAAACCTGTTTTGCATACTACAGCCTCCTAAAAACATTGCTGCCACAAGAATCAACAGAAGTATTTTTAATTTCTGGTTCATTAATATTGAGGGTGAAACCGTTTGTTTTCTTCTTTACTCTAAGTCGGAAATAAAAGAATGTGTTTCAATATTCACAATATGCCGATCGCTGACCTATGTCTTTTCTTTCTTCTCCCCGGCGATATGCCGGTTTAAAGAGCCGCGAATGGATGCTTTTTCCGGCACCCTGTCCGCGAAGCGAAACGCCCGCCGGTATTCATTTTATTTTACACCGGAATTCGTGGTCGTGCAATCGCCCACAACATCGAAGGACTGTTCAAAAACATTCATATGCAAGGCGCGCAAAGCCTTGGAAGTGAGGCGTACTATTGGGGTACACCGCAACGCCACAAGGCTGAAGCGCAACGCCGCAGATGGGCGTTTTTGAGCAGCCCCCCCTCATTCTATTCCCATTCTATCGTACTCGGCGGTTTCGAGCTCACATCATAAACCACGCGATTCACTCCGCGCACTTCATTAATGATGCGGGTGGAGATACGCGCCAGAACATCATACGGTAATTGCGCCCAGTCGGCTGTCATGGCGTCATCGCTGGTTACAGCCCGTATCGCCAGAATATTTTCATAGGTGCGCTGATCGCCCATAATGCCTACACTCTTGATGGGCAGAAGCACCGCAAACGATTGCCAGAGTTTATAATAAAGTTTTTGTTCATAGATTTCCTCCCAGAGAATGGTATCTGCTTTACGCAAAACGGACAAACGCTGGGGCGTCACTTCGCCGATAATGCGGATAGCGAGCCCCGGCCCCGGAAAAGGTTGCCGCCAGACAACATCATCGGCCAATCCCAGTTCTTTTCCCAAAAGCCGGACTTCATCCTTGAACAAGTGCTTCAACGGCTCGACCAGTTTCAGATTCATTTTCTTCGGCAGGCCGCCAACATTATGATGTGATTTGATCACGGCGCTGGGACCGCCGAAAGCGGAACGGGATTCGATTAAATCGGGATACAAAGTTCCCTGTGCTAAAAATTTCACGCCTTTAATTTTTTGAGCTTCTTTGTCAAAAACCTCAATAAAAGTACGGCCGATAATCTTACGTTTCTTTTCGGGATCGGTCACGCCTTTTAATTTTTTCAAAAACAATTTCCCCGCGGGGGCAAACCGCAGATTGATTTGCAGATGTTTTTTAAACATTTTAATCACACGCTCGGCCTCGCCATCTCTGAGCACCCCGTTATCCACGAAAACGCAGGTCAATTGTTTACCTATCGCCTTATTGAGCAAAACAGCGGCAACAGAGGAATCAACCCCGCCGGAAAGTCCCAGCATGACTTTCTCGGAACTGACCTGCTGACGGATTTCCTCCACGGCATGATTGACAAAGGATTTCATGGACCATGATTTTTTGCAGTGGCAAATATTAAAGAGGAAATTGGCAAGCATCTTTTTGCCTTCTTTCGTATGAACAACTTCCGGATGAAATTGCAGGCCGTAAAAATTGCGCCGGACATTTTCAGTTGCCGCAACCCGCGTGTTATCAGTAGAAGCGGTGACGGAAAATCCAGCAGGCAGAGATCCAATGGAGTCTCCGTGGCTCATCCAGCACTGCGTTTTTTTACTCACACCGGCAAATATACCCTGCTGTTTTTTGACCAGCAATTCAGCAAAGCCGTATTCCCTTTTCGTGGAACCGATAACTTTCCCGCCCAGCGAATCCACCATATATTGCAGCCCGTAACAGATACCCAGAACAGGAATGCCCAGTTTAAATATGCCGCGGTCAACGCGCGGCGCTCCCTTACTGTAGATGCTCGCCGGACCGCCCGACAAAATTATTCCCTCCGGTTTTAGCGCCTTGATTGCCCCGAGAGGAATATCCGGCGGTTCAATCTGGCAATAAACATGATTTTCCCTTACCCGCCTTGCTATTAACTGATTATATTGAGAACCGAAATCTATGATGAGAATCACTTTGCGTCTCCTGAACTCTTAAATTTGTTTTTGAAAATGTTTAATTTTTCACAAAAAATTATTTGCTGCATACTATACTTATATTATGGAATTTCGCAACCATTAGTCCCTCAAAATACTGCTCATGTGTATCATTAATAAAAGAATGTGACAACTAATGTGAACGGGTGCGTCGGGAAGCAATATCAACTTTTTAAAAATTAAGCCCAAAGAATAAAAGTTGTTGAAAAATTTAAATAATAGCAATAGATTAAGGCCTCTGAAAAAAACAAGGGGCATTTATGATTTCGAAAAGAGCATCCGATTTCACATCTTTCATTGTTATGGATGTTATGGCTAAAGCGGAGGAATTGGAGCGAAAAGGCGAAAATGTCATCCATATGGAAGTCGGCGAGCCTGATTTCCCCACTCCCCAAGTCATCACTCAGGCTGCCCAGGAAGCTTTATTGAATAATAAGACGCGGTACACTCATGCGCTGGGACTGCTTGAACTCAGGGAAGCCATTTGCGATTTCTATCACAAGGAATACCGCGTTAATATAACACCCGATCAGGTCATGGTATCCACCGGAACATCTCCCGCCCTGCTTTTCGCGATGCTCGCGATTCTGGATCACGGCGATGAAGTCATTGTTTCCAATCCGCGCTATCCCTGTTACCAGAATTTTATTCTGGCGGCAGGCGGTAAAATTAAGGAGGTTATGACTTACCCCCAGGAAGGATTTCAGTATCGCCCCAGAGACATTAAAAAGATCCTTACGCCCCGGACCAGGGCGATTGTCATCAACTCGCCTTCCAATCCCACCGGTATCGTGATGACCGAAGAGCATCTGGAAAATATCGCGCAGTTCAAAAAACAGTATATTATCTCGGACGAGATTTATCACGGCCTTGTGTATAAAGAACGGGCTCACTCGATTCTGGAATTCACCGACAAGGCATTTGTCATTAACGGTTTCTCCAAGCTTTACGCGATGACCGGCTGGCGTCTCGGATACTGCATCTTTCCCAAAGAGTTCTCCAACGTGATGCAGCGCATTCACCAGAATTTTATGATTTCAGCCAACGGCTTTATTCAGTGGGCAGGCATTGCCGCCCTGACCAAGGCCAAAAAAGACGTAGATAAAATGGTAAAAATTTACGACAAACGCCGCCAGTACATGCTGACGCGTCTGCTTAAAATGGGTTTTGCCATTCATCTGGAACCGACGGGCGCTTTTTATGTGTTTGCCGACGCGAAACGATTCTGCAAGGATTCCTACAGGGAAGCTTTCAATATCATCAAAGAGGTAAAGGTCGGCGTCACGCCCGGCATTGATTTCGGCAGCTGCGGTGAAGGATTCCTGCGTTTTTCCTATGCCAACTCCCTGGAAAACATTAAAGAGGGTTTGGACCGGCTGGAACGCTATCTTCTTAAATATTTTTGAGCCTTTTTAAGCCGATTTTCCCTTTAACTGATAAAATAATGCGGATTAATGAGGGGAACTCTGCATATTTCCCTATTAAAAACGTCCAAAGATAATCCTTGCTATTTAATAATAATACCTGTACAAGCATCGCAGTGATCGCGATAGTTATTTGCCTTCCATCCTTTCTACTTCAGAAATTTCGGCAGGAAAATCCGGCTAATCGTAATAGAATCCAACTTTAGCGCTATGTGTGCAGTCTGTTTTCTGGCTCCATTTCATGGCATCAGGCGGTTTATTCTCAACAACCGCAGAGACTAGAGCCGGGTTCAAATGTCACAAATACTGAAAAAAAAAGGAATAAGGAAAAAATGAGTTTTGAGAAGTTTGAGTTAAATGAGAAAATATTTGCCGGTGTTAAAGCGCTTGGCTATAAAGTACCAACACCAATCCAATTACAATCAATCCCGCCGATTATGGAAGGCCGTGATGTTATGGGTCTTGCCCAGACCGGAACGGGAAAAACAGCGGCATTTGTCTTGCCGATCTTGCAGCGCCTGATGCAGGGACCACGTGGCCGTATCCGGGCTCTCATCATAGCGCCGACACGGGAGTTAAGCGAACAAACCCACAAAGCCATAGGGCAATTGGGACGGAGGGCGCAAGTCCACAGCGCTTCCATCTATGGCGGAGTCAATATCAATGGCCAGATAAAAAGGCTCCGTGATAAAGTTGATATCGTCTCCGCGTGTCCCGGCCGGTTGCTTGACCACATCCAGCGCAACACCATTGACTTGTCCCATGTAGAAGTCCTGGTACTGGATGAAGCTGACCATATGTTTGATATGGGCTTCCTGCCGGATGTACGAAAAATCGTGAAACATCTTCCCACACAGCGTCAGACATTGCTGTTTTCCGCGACCATGCCCGAAGACATTCGCTCGCTCGCTAATGATTTATTGAAGAATCCGGTAAACATTAAAATCGGCCACACGGCGCCGGTTGAAACCGTTTCCCATAAATTTTACCCGGTGCAAATGAGTTCCAAAACAGACCTGTTGAAAGATATTCTGGGTAAAACAGAGATGGATTCCGTTCTGGTTTTTACGCGGACAAAATCGCGCGCCAAAAGCGTGGCGCTCCAACTGGATAGATCGGGATATAAAGTCACATCGCTGCACGGCAACCTGACACAGCAGAAACGTCAGCACGCCCTGGACGGATTCCGTGACGGCCGTTACGAAATAATGGTTGCAACAGATATAGCCGCCCGCGGCATTGACGTGACGAGAATCTCCCATGTGATAAACTATGATATGCCCTCCACAACCGATGCCTACACACATCGTATCGGCAGGACGGGACGTGCCACAAAAACCGGCGACGCCTTTACTTTTGTGACAGGAGAAGACCTGGGTCTTGCCAATTCACTCAAAAGAGTGCTCGGAGAAAAACTGGAATATCAGAGCGTTGACGGATTAACGATGAGCATGCCTGTTGACGGCAAAGGTCCCGCGCGGCGCAATGGCAGGGGAAATGGCGCGAAACCCAATAAAGGAAGCAAACATTTTTCTCCCAAAGCGCGAATGAACAGCCGGCCGAAGCAGCGTTCTTTTGATTCTTCAAACCGCAGTCAGTGGGCACATTAAGCAAAACATTTCAAATACCAAATGATATTCACTCATTAAATGCAAAGACACTATGGGGCATGCCCCTTAGTGTCTTTATTATTAACGGTAAAAACTATTTTCTGGTTTTGCCGCTGATTTCTAAGACTTTAACACGGAATATCAGGGTTTTTTTAAGAACTTCTTCGGAAAAATCATTTGCGTCGCTTCCGTACTGACGCATAATGCATTCGAGCGCAACTTTTCTGGCATCGGGGTTTTCAACGATTTCGGCGATACCCTCTCCCATGACGCATTCGTATTTTGCCCCCCAATCGCAGGCCTGCTTCCCTGTGACAATTTCATGCAGAATATCAAACTCGAATCCAACGCGATTATTTTTCCTGATAATATCAATCTTTTTCCCTTCCGGTGCACAGTGGAAATAAAGAAAACTACCGTCATAACCAAAATTGAGGGGAACCACATAAGGCTGACCGTCATCACACATGGCCAGATGACAAACCTGGCAGCGCCTGATGATGTCATCAATCGTTTTTTTATCTTTTATTTCTCTATCACTACGGCGCATTTTCTCATATCCCATCAATTAGTTGAATGGCGCTCATTTATTCCCGACCGCTTTAAAGAACGTATAACAGAAAACCCCGTCAGTCTCGGCTGTCCGGTACAGGTCGCGGATCCCCTTATCAAAAACGTCCTGCCCGATTAATCCCGAATTAATTGTCTGCTCACGAACCCCTTCAATCATCGCCGTGAAGGTTTTTTTCGTAAATCCGTCAACCAGTTGTGGTTTGCTGGAATCAACATAAACCATGCGGGGAGACACACGAACCCCATTGAAACCGGCCTCGGTCAAAAGAGGATAAAGCTCTCTGCCGATCATGGCATTGCCGCCGGCGCGCCTTTGCAGTTCAACCTGGCATTGGATGGCTTTGTGCGCCGCATCGCTTTCGGGATAAAAATAGGCGGAGCCGTGATCTCCCTCTATGACCGTAATAGTACCTCCCTGCTTCAAATATTTTTTCAGCATTTGCAGGGCATCGACCGGCCGCGGGAGGTGTTCCAGAACAAAACAGACAAAAATATGATCGAAAGAGTTCTGTTCATAGGACAAATTAAATATGTCCGCTTGTTCAAAGTGAACATTGGTTAATCCTGCCGCCTGTGCTTTGCTTCTGGCTTCGTTGACAGATGCCTCGGATATATCTATCGAGGTAATTAGAGCGCCGGGACTGTTTTTCGCGAGCGTTATTGTTTGCGCGCCGACGCCGCAACCGGCTTCCAACACACGGCTTCCCGCCGGATATTGGGTATCGGAATGGAGCAGTTCCACCAGAGTGGAGGCCTGATCCTGCAGTCTTATGTTTTCCCGCTGGTCATAGCCGTGGACGTATGTTTTTTTCATGCTCGTTTCTTTACACCAAAAATGAGGGTCTTTGAAACAAAAAATTATTTAGAGGGAAAAACTTGACAACTATTGGAGCGGCGCAAGCCTACAAACGGGCATTGAAAGTATCACAGGCATTGATGTTGCCCTGCTCAAACCCGCGTTTGAACCAGCTTACACGCTGCGCGGAACTGCCGTGCGTAAAGCCGTCGGGCACCACGTAACCCTGCGTCCGTTTCTGGATGCGGTCATCACCTACGGCGCTTGCGGCATTCAGGCCTTCCTCAACATCGCCGGATTCTAAAATATGCCTTTTCTTATCGGCCTGATGAGCCCACATTCCCGCAAGGCAATCCGCCTGTAGTTCCATCATTACAGATAATCTATTTCTTTCGGATTTACCCGCCCGCGACTGCGCTGCATGAACTTTGTCGGAAATACCAATAAGCGTCTGAACATGATGGCCGACCTCATGCGCAATAACATAGGCCTGGGCAAAATCACCGGATGCGCCAAAACGGGAATGCAGTTCTTCAAAAAAGGCTAGATCAAGATAAACCTTATGATCTCCCGGACAATAAAAAGGTCCCACAGCCGATCCGGCGATACCGCACGCGGATTCAACAGCATCCGAAAAAAGTACAAGTTTGGGCTCTTCATAAGTTTGCCCCGCTTGCTGAAAGACATCTTTCCAGACATCCTCCGTTTCCGCCAGCACAACTGCAACAAATTTACGCATATCATCATTGGCGGCAGGTACAGCGCTTTGCTCAACGGATATAGAAGATGGCTGCGTGTTTTGCTGAACTGTCTGCAAGACGGTTGTCGGATCTACGCCCAGGAACATACTAATGACTACAATTGCCACCAGACCGAGTCCGCTTACACCACCGATTTTTGCACCGCGGGAAATGGACATCCCTCTGCGGTCTTCAACATTATCACTTTCTCGTTCACCTCTCCAGCGCATGGGCACCTCCTTGCATCCGGGGATAATATTTTTACTAAAGCGGTAAGAACCCGCCAACACATTTCTCTTTTGTAAAGTATAGGAACAATACCCTGTGCTGTCAAGATAATAAAAGCCTTCGAGGCAGCGCCAATAAAACTGTAAATATTAGTTATTATTAATAATTACCGGTATGATTTTATGCTGATTACGATGATACGTAACCGGCGGATTGACAAACAGTTTTATCAATTATATGAACTAAGACAGAAAATACTTTTAGAGAGACTTTATGCCTGTTTATTTACAAATCATTCTGCTGGTTGCAGCCCTTATCGCCATTGTTGTTTTTTTTCTTTACATGGGCGGTTTGGCTGTCCAGAAGACGTGCTTGAAAATTATCGCTGAAATGGAAGAGGCCAGAGCCTTCAAAGAATCTAGAGCGATGGCAATTCAGGATGAACGGAAAAATATCTTCCGCGTGGGCACCAAAAACATCCGCCCCAAAGCGCTGAATCTTTTGATTGCCGACGGCCTGGTCATCAAAACGAACAACGGGAAATACTATCTGGACAAAGAAAAACTCACCCAGGCAAAGGCACAGTTAGGATCTAAAAAATAAGCGTTGATTAATTTATTAAATAAATACATTTCGACAAAATGCTCCAAGCCTGAAATCTCCTATAATTATTGGCTCAATTGGCTGTTTACATAAAGGTTGCCAAATTGCTCTAATCTCACCTTGTTTTTTAAATTTAGTCTCCTTGATTAAGGCTGGCTGACGTCCCCAGTCTTGTCCGTTCCAATTCTCTTCTCTATTTTGATATATGACTTCGTAAATACCTTGAAACATGACCGGCCATACACAATTTAAGGCATCAGTTAAAAATTTTATAAATGATTCAATCTTTACAATCTCTACACATGAATCGGCCCCTTCAAATTGATGCATAGTATCCTTTGAGCATATTTTTGACATACACAGGATAAAGCAATCTGGCACATCAAAGCTTTTGGAAACGACAATATTTTTAAAAGTGGTGTTTTTTGCATTACTACCGAAACTAACAGCACCAAATTTTTCAAGTGACTTAAAATCAATATTACCCTTTATATTTGGATCATTGGGATCTGTGACAAAAAGCTTATCTATATGATGGAAAACTTCCTTTTTGCCTTCATGAGGGTCTGCTATCCCTTTATTATGTTCCGTATGCCGAAAATCATACAATGTACCAACGCGTATTATACCAAGAGAAAGAAGAGAGGAGTTATATTTCTGTGCTGAATATCGATATATTTTTTTATTCATTTAACATCATAAATAATTGCTTAAAATGGTTGGCTTAATGCTTCATTATAAATTTTCTTTTTTCAACAGCCCTCTAGTTCCTTCTTTTTCATCATGATTAAGACAGCAGAGATCGCCCCTTCCGTCATGCCGGGGATGCGCTCCATCTGACCCAGCGTTTGCGGGGCAACTTTGGTGAGTTTTGCTTTTAATTCGTTGGAGAGGCCGGGGACGGTGTTATAATCAAAGTCCGGCGGGATTTTCTTTTTTTCCTGGTCCTTTAGTTTCTTTACCGCGTCGAACTGCCGTTTGATGTAGCCTTCGTATTTCGTTTCGATTTCAATCTGCTGTTTGACAAAGGCATCGCTTTGCGGCTCCCAACCGGTGAACACGGCGAGATTATCATAGGACAACTCATAACGTTTCAGCAGGCCATGCAGGGTGGTGTGATTATTCAGGGGCGGCGAATCGAGCGCGGCCAGCTTCTCGTTTGTTTCCACTGTAGGTTTTACCGATACCGCTTTGAGCCGCTCAATGCCGTTTTCAATTTCGCGGATTTTTTCCTGCAGGGATAAATAATGTTCCTTATCAATCAGCCCCAGTTCGCAGCCCTTGCCCATCAGGCGGATGACGGCGTTGTCTTCCCGCAGAATCAGGCGGTATTCGGCGCGCGAGGTAAACATGCGATACGGTTCGTCCACGCCTCTGGTAACCAGGTCGTCTATCATCACCGCCATGTAGGCCTCGGAACGATCCAGAATAAAGGATGGCGCGCCCTGCACGGCCCGCGCGGCATTGATTCCCGCCCATAGGCCCTGCGCCGCCGCTTCTTCGTAGCCGGATGTGCCGTTTATCTGACCGGCCAGATACAATCCTGCAACCAGTTTAGTTTCCAGTATGGGTTTGAGCTGTGTGGGCTGGACAAAATCATAT
>CAYMWM010000054.1:0-22088 GCA_964394185.1 uncultured Smithella sp. | reverse complement strand
TTTATGCGCCACGATATACTCGGCAAATCCGCCGTTGATGTCTTTGCAGATGCCGATGAACATTCCCGGAGCAAAAGCGCCTTCGGCGAAATTCTCGCAATTAGCGGTCGTTCCGGCGGCGCAACTGCGGCAGACCGGCTTGATGCCCCGCGTTTCACAGTTAAGCGCCGGAATGGCGGTGACTAGGTCGCCTTTCTTTATATTTTGCACCTGACCGCCCACCTCGACCACATTTCCACAGAACTCATGTCCCGGCACACAGGGAAATGATGTAAACGGCATAGCCGAAGGAGAGTCTTTCATGAACATGAGATTGATATCGCTGCCGCAAACACCGCAGAGTCTTATCTTTATTTTAACCCACTCGGGTGAAGGAAGTGAAGGCTCCGGAATATTGGCAAGCTTCACCGTGGAGAAAGGCCCACAATAGCAAAACTTGAGGCTCAAGGGTCTGAGCACGTGTAGCGCGACAAAGCGCAGGGGATCTAGATTAAGCAAAAGTGCTTTCATTCAGGAACTCCTTCGTCAATATTTGGTATCCGCGTTATTCCATCTTCAATGACTCATAAAACAATAGAGTTGCGGGGCTGGTGACGGTAGGATCGGTCATCACATTGACGCACGCGGGTTTGCCCGAAGCAAAAGCGCGCTGAAGCGCCGGAATAATATCCTCGTCTTTAGTTACAAATTCGCCGTATCCACCCAGACCTTCCACCATCTTTTCATAGTGCCTTGTACCCAGTTCCGAGCACTGTAGCCTATCGGCGCCGATGGATAGCTCCTGGGAGTGCTTGATCATGCCCCAGGCACAGTCGTTATTGACAACACACACAACAGGAATATTGTGACGCACCATGGTATCGAATTCCATGGCGTTAAACCCAAAGGAGCCGTCGCCATTGAACAACAAAACCTTCATATGCGGCCGCGCCAGTTTGGCGGCCATGGCAAAGGGAATGCCGGTGCCGAGACAACCGAGAAGACCCGACGATGAACCAATGACGCCGGACTTGTGTCTGGACATGAACCCTACAAGGCCATAATAAGCGGTATCGCCGCCGTCAATAACATAGAGCGCATCATCCCCCAGAAATGTCTGAATTTGTTCAGCAAGACGGATCGGGTGAATAGGTTCGGATGCTGAACGGCGAATTTCAAGTTCTCCTTCAATCATGGGTTTGCTGGACTCTCTCACTGTTTTTAACCATTCACCGTGTTCTTTTTTCTGAAGCAATGGAATAAGCTGACCCAGTACGGAGCCGCAATCTCCGACAAGCCCCACATCGGCTTGTCTGTTGCGGTCGATTTCAAGCGGATCAATATCAATTCTCACTACTTTAGTCGCGGGAGGAATGATGCCGCCCGACTGAAACAGCCAATTCAAGCGAACCCCGGCAATGACAATCACATCAGCCAGACCGGCTGTTACCATCAAACCGATGTTGCCGCAGTCCCAAAGAGAAAGAGGATGATTATCGGGCAATGTCCCTCTGCCATTATTGGTCAGGAAAAACGGTATTCCTGTTTTATCGATGAATTGCCCGAGACAATCTGAACAGCCACTGTATCCGAGACCGGTTCCACCGATAAACATCGGATTCCTGGCGTTGTTGACGATATCCGCCGCCGCTTTCAGATCGGCGTCATCGGGATGAACCGTAAATTTTCGTGTGGGCCGCGCAGGCATAGGCACAAGAGACTCCTCTATGTATATATTGAGGATATCAGGCGGCAGTTCAAGAAAGACAGGGCCGGGTCTGCCCTCTACAGCCTGCCGGAAGGCAATTGCCAGATATTCCGGTATCCTCTTAATATCGTAACAGGTTGCAGCCCATTTGGTAATGGGCTTGACTACATCCATCTGATTCATTTCCTGAAGAGCTCCCTTGAGATCGTCTCTTAACGGGTGCTTGCCGCAAATCACCACCAGCGGTGCGTTATCAAGATAAGCATTGGCAATGCCCGTAACACCATTGGTGAATCCGGGCCCGGCAGTCAGAAAGCACACACCGGGCTTGCCTGTATACACAGACCAGGCGTGAGCCATCATGGCGGCAGCCTGTTCGTGACGTACGTCTATGGTACGAATCTTGTATTCGGTAAAACTATCCAGAATCGACTCAAGATGTCCGCCGGAAATGCCAAATACCATGTCAATTTTTTCCACCTCTTTTAAATATTTACCAACAAGATGACCACCTTTAATCTTTGCCATTGGATATCCTCCTTGCGAAAAAAAACTTTTTATCTGAATCCCCGGTGCTACTCCCTGAGCGCGTGCCGGAACTGATTATTTGTTTCAGTTATTCATTACATCATACGTTTTACGCCGTCATTAAACCACTGCGAAAAAAAAGCCATGCCCTAGAGCTTCATCTTTCCGGTGGTGGCAGGCTGGTTTTAATTTAGTCGCCCATTTGAAGATTTGACACAAAGCGAACAGAAGTGCTGAAAATCTCATAATGCTTTTTTTCCCATTAATTATTTCATGCAATCTATGCTTTTCAGAATTATGCGATAGTTTAACCAAATTAAAGAAACTTGACAATGACTGAATGAGACATTTATATTGTCATTTGCGGCCAGGTAAAAAACATGAACAAAACAGCCAAAACAGATTCTATTCATCTGATATCGAGCGGCACTCTACCTTATTTTCGCTCGGTCAATAGTCTGGCCATCCTGGCGCGTTATGTCGAAACGCAGGGGATTGCTGTAAAGGACCTGCTTGCCGGAAGCGTAATCCATCCCCGGGATCTGGATAATCCAGATATTTTTATCACGCCGGAACAGGAACTCGCTGTCATGCGCAGAATCATCACGCTGGTGCCGGAGGCGGGAATCGGACTGATTATCGGCGAGAAATATCATGTCGCGGTACAGGGCAAACTCGGTGCGGCAGCTATTTGCAGCTATAACGGCCTGGAAGCCGTAACAATGTTTTTCAGATATATCGCGCTAACCCTCACCTATTTCCAGTATGAGCTGACTGTAAAAGACCATCTGGCTTATATAAAAGCCAGGGAACTTATCGACCTGAAAGATCTCCGTGTCTTTGCCTGCGAAAGAGAATTTGTTTCCATATGCCGGATTGTCAGCGATGTCGCCAGGGCTCCTGTTTCACCCAATGAAATCAGGCTTGCCTATCCGAAACCTGCCTATGCCGATTACTATGAAGAGGTCTTCCATTGCCCGGTGAGGTTCAATGCACGTGAACACATGTTTATCTTTGATGACAAATTGCTTTCCATGCCGCTGCCCATGTCTGACCCCATTGCCAAAAAGACTTATGAGCAAGAATGCAGGCAACTCTGTCAGCGCCTGAAAGTCAAAGAAACAATGACCGATCAGGTGCGGCAGGAAATTCTGTTCAAGGAAAAAAGGTTCCCCTCTTTTACCGAGTTGTCGCGGCACCTGAATATTTCACCCCGGACTCTCAGGCGGCGGCTGATGGATGAGAAGACTTCCTTTAAATCCATTGTTAAAGACATCCGGAAAAAGAAGGCTATTGATCTGCTGAAAACGACCAATCTCCCTGTCGAGCATATTGCCACGGAATTGGGTTACAGTGATTTATCAAACTTCTACCGCGCCTTCAAAAAATGGACCGGAAAAAATCCGGGAGACTTCCGCAAGAAAAAATTGCATCTCAGATAAAATGTCTAAATAGCGAAAGCTTTAACAAATAAAATCTCCCTTCCTAAACTGGAAATTGCGTCCGTCATTGCGCCTCCACGCGGGAATGCGCTCCCGGTCAACAGCCCCTAAATTTCCTTATTTCTTTCACACTTAATTCACATTCACATGCCATGTTCAATCCTCAATAAGCCATTGAATAGATGACGGCAGGAACGCGTGAAATCTTTGACGGAGGCCATCGCGGCACTATGCAAAATATTATCAGTAATTGGTCATAAATAGACGTTGAAATATAAAAGGAGACAGTAATAATGAAAAAAATACTAAGCGTTATTTTGTTGGGCATATTAATTATTTTTTCTGCCGGATGCAGCAGTGGAGGAGAAGACAACAGCGATTCGGCATCGGCAGAGAAATATAGCATTTCCGGTACTATTAGCGGAGATGTGGTCTCGGGCGTAACAGTCACATTGAGCGGTGACGGTTCAGCTTCTGCAACGACTGATTCCAGCGGTAATTACAGTTTTACAAATCGGGCAAATGGCGACTATACAGTGACCCCCTCTCTATCAGGCTACACGTTTTCACCTTCGAGCCAGGATATTACCATTGACGACTCCAATGAAGCCGATATCGATTTTACGGCAACAACCAGTTTCGGCACCGCAACAACCTTCAGTATCTCCGGTACTGTCAATGGAGATATCGTTTCAGGTGTAACAGTCACACTGACCGGTGACGGAGCGGCTTCCACAACGACAGACTCCAGCGGCAATTACAGTTTCACCGGCGCGGCCAACGGCAGTTACACTTTGACAGCGTCAAAAACCGGCTACACCTTCAGCCCGACCAGCATCAGCGTCACAGTGAACAACGCCAGTGTTACCGGACAGAATTTTACGGCAACAATCATTGCTTCTTCAACCTATACCATCTCCGGCACTGTCAGCGGAGCCGTGCAGTCAGGCGTTACCATCACCTTAAGCGGCACGGGTTCCAGCTATGCAACAACGGATTCCAGCGGCAATTTCAGTTTCACCGGCGCGTCTAACGGCAGTTATACCCTGACAGCATCAAAAACCGGTTACACCTTCAGTCCGACAATCCGGAACGTCACTGTCAGTAACGCAAATATTACCGGACAGAATTTTACGGCGACTGCTTCAACCTCAAGCACGGGATATGACACGGATGATATTCTTGGTAATAATACTTTCAGCGATACCATTGATTTAGATTTTTCAGCCAATACCGCAAAACTATCACCCGACGGCACGGCGCTTGGTATTACAACCGGCGGTGTTACCCCTCTCGCGGGTGTGACAGTAACGAAAACATCTTACGGTATAACTATCACCTCGACCGTTTCTGAAAAAATCAAATACAACCTGACGGGAACATTAAGCGGAACACTGACTTTATCGAGCAGCAATGCCTACCAGCTTTATCTCAACGGGGTCACAATCAACGGTTCCGCCGGTCCCGCGCTTGATCTTGAATCAACCTCAAAAGCATTTCTCGTTGCGGCATCCGGCACAACCAACAAACTGGCCGACTCCTCCTCGCGCAGCATGACCATGAAAGCCGCTGTCTATGGCTCAGGCCCGATGATCTTCAGTGGTTCGGGAACGCTTAATGTCACAGGAAGTTATAAGCATGGTATCTTCAGTGACGATTATATACGGGTCATCGGCACGACAATCAATGTGAATGTGAGCACAAAAGACGCCGTCCGTTCAGTAAACGGCTTTATCTTTGATGAAGGGAATCTGACCATAACAGCTACCGGTAAGACAACGGATGATGAGAGCAAGGGGATTATGGTTGAAGGTGTCGAGGGAACGGGAGTGGGACAAGGATATATTGTCGTCAACAGCGGTAACATCACCGTTACCTCTGTCGGCAAGGCCATTACTGCGGGATGGGATATAGATGAGGAAGCAACAACCTCAACATCATCAGATGACCCCAACCCCTATATGATCATCAATAACGGCGTCATCACCTTAAACACGACGGGAACCCCTTATGAATATGCCTCAGGCGGCACCACCATCAGTTGCAGCCCGGAAGGTCTTGAGGCAAAGGCCAACCTGACAATCAACGGCGGTTATATCACCATCAACACGTCGGATGACGCCATAAATTCTGCGAAAGTCCTGACCATCAACGGCGGGTATATCTATGCAAAGAGTTCGAAAAACGACGCCATTGATACCAACGGCAAACTGACCATTAACGGCGGCGTCATCGTCGCAATAGGCGCGGGAGCTCCGGAAGGGGCCTTTGATTGCGACGTGAACACTTTTGCCGTTTCCGGCGGCACCTTTGTCGGTATTGGCGGCAATGTCAGCAGGCCGACCTCCGGTTATGTTACGCAGAACCTTGTAATTCTGGGCAGTCTGACCAGCGGCACAACGATGGCGTTGAAGGCCAGCGACGGCACGGTTGCCTTTGCCTTCAAGATTCCGCAGTCCTATGCGACCATGATTGTTTCTTCACCGGAAATTGATACAGGAACCAAGTATTACGTATATAGCGGGGGAACCGCCTCGGCCAGTAACACCTTTAATGGTCTTTATATCGGATCTCTCAGTTATTCCGGCGGATCGTCTTCCAGCAATTTTACGGTTTCGTCGACGATTACGAAGATTGGCGGTGTGTATTTCTGATTAAATTGATTAAATACCTTCGAAAGAGAAAAGGGCATCCATGAAGATGCCCTTTTTTATGAAAATATTTTATGAAATTTCAGCGTCTTTTTTCATCACGTATTCAACAATGACGTTGAGCGCCTGCTCCACGCAGCGGGGCTCAATGGCGTTGGATAGATCTCTCTCGGTGTGATAGACCATGTTTTCGTCAAGTTTCGTTACATCAATTTCCAAAGAAAGCATACAGGATGCTTCAATTCCCTGCTGGCCGAAAGAAGCGGCATCAGTACTACCTCCGCCCCACGGCATTTTGGCTACGCGGGCGCCGTATCCGAGATTTGTCGCAATATCTTTGAGTTCATTCGCCATGCGATCCGACAGGTCAACCGTAAGGTTAAGGTCGTTATTGAAGAAAAGAAGCTTATCAGCCTTGTACAGAGTGTCAATGCAAAAAGAATAGGTCTTTGTATCCGTCATTTCTTTCTTATGTGTGCGCGCGAAATATTTCGACCCCCGGAGTCCATTTTCCTCCGCATCAACCGTAAGGCATACCAGCCTTGTATGCTGCAGGGGATTTTTTCCCTGGCTTTTCAGATTATGGAAAATTTTGCCGGCTTCGTTAGCCAGAGCTACCGCAATCATGTTGTCTCCGGCTGCAGGTGAAACGGCATCCGTAGTAAAAAACCAGAGCGGCAGTACACCGACGGACATCACGACCATGACAATAAACATCCAGGAAGGATTGATGCTGAAAATAAGCATGCTAAGGACAAAAAGCAGACTGATGACAAACGGCGCGATTCCCGCGGCAATCAAAAGTGGATAAACTTTCGGGGAAATATTAAAATAATGAAAGACATAGGCGGCATCATGATGACCGCAAAGAATGATTTGCTGTTTGACTTCCTTTTCCGGTTCAATCGAACCATAGATGTTCAACCCCTTCGCTTTGGGAAAAAAGGGATCAAAAACCTGCCAGTAAAACATAAACTGGCTAACAAACAGGGAAAGTACTAACAATAAAAGCGGCAAAGCGATAACCGGTTTATTAAGAAAGACCAGCGCCAATGACACGAAATACAGCACGACAGCAAGCCTGATATATTTCAAGAAAGCTTTGGGATGAAATATAAATTCTTCTGTTTTGACGGAACCGGCATCACATGTGTTTTTAAATTCTTCTTCAATAGCCTTTCCCGCCGCGAGACACGAATCGCTCCCCGCCAGACGCCGCGGGAAATTATTAACTATGGCATCGGTGAATTGGAAAGTGTGATTAACGTTTTCCTGTGTTATCTTTATACCGCTCATATCAGGCTCCTTTTATTTTTTTAATGTCCAGCCCGTATTGACATACTTTTTCACACAGTTGAGTGATTTCTCGACTCCTTTTTTCTTGAACATATTTTCCAGCCAGTCGGGAACGTTTTTTACGGAAACATTGCTTCCATACCGCGCGAGCGTTTTGCCGCCGGGATAGGGATAAAGTTTCCAGAACCCCTGCAAGCTCTGCAGATCATTGTTGAAATTTTTATCCATTGTCCAGTGGATATACAGATTCTTTTTATCGAAATTATGGATAACTCTGTATACCAGAGAAATGATCAGAATCTTTAATTTAAATTCAATGTTATCCTGTACTTCATTTTTCCTGATAATTTTTATTTCTTTAATTTCCTCAAGATATTTAATCTGGTCTTCAGTGTGATAAAGGATATTGTAAATTTCTTCGGGCGGCTTATCCAGCAGAAGCGTTGCGGTGATTATACTGCTTTTGGCCTCTTTCGATTCATTATTCACTGAATCGCTCGTGCTGAAAATAATTTTGCCTTCCGAAAGTTCTTTTATCTGGCTTTCAGACAATCCCTTCAGGCCGTCATCGCCAAAATTATGAACGGCTGCCTGTCCATAACTGACCATGAGAAATACAAAGGTAATTACTGCGAAAATTTTATACTTCATGGCATCAATCTCCAAAATTATTTTATGGGGCATTTCTTGCTTATAAGCTGAACATAAGTGAAGCGACCATGCGTGTCAAGATAATATTAGCTGCAAAGTATCGTGGAACAAATCCCGATTTTGATTTATAACTTACCCGGAGTGTATCGCTTGATAAAATTGATGAATGTTTTGTGAAACAGCCGGAAGTCAAATTGACGTTTATAAATCAGATAGAAGTTTCTCTCCATCGTACATCCCTGAATTGGAACTTCAAGAAGCAATTCCTGAGACAACTCCCTCTCCACGGCATGAATGGAAATCACGGAAACCCCCATTCCGGCAATGACCGCTTCTTTTATCGCTTCGGAGCTTCCCAGTTCGCCGCGAATATTAAATAGAGCAAGACTCATCGATTTTGATTCTTTCAGATAGGATTCAAACAAATCCCGTGTTGCCGATCCCTTCTCTCTAATAACAAAAGGCTCTTTTGATAATTCCGCCAGGGTGATTGATTTTTTTTGCTCCAGGGATGAGGTTTGGGAACAATCAAAACAAGGCGATCCTTCCATAAGGTTTCGGCCATGAGTTTGCTGTTCAGCGGCTTCTTCCCTATGCAGCCGATTTCCACTTCATTATCCAGAACCATGTTCATTGCTTCTTCGCTGTCCGCAGTTTTAACGTATATCCGGATGTCGGGATTTGTTTTACCAAACGCGCTCAAAACACGGGGAAGAATATAGTTTGCCGGAATGGTGCTGGCACCGATGTAAATTTCACCACCGGAGTTTTCGTGAAGCTTTGTTATTTTTGATTTTGCTTCATCCCGAAGTTTCATGATGCGCTGAGCATAGTCATAGAGAATTTTCCCTTCCGGCGTCAGCGAGATTCCGGCATTGCTGCGTTTAACCACCATAACGCCCAGCGAATCTTCCACATTTTTAATATTCTTGGTCAACGCGGGCTGGGTCAGAAGCATCTTTTTTGCGGCACGGCTGAAACTCCGCTCTTCAACCAAAGCAATGACCGCCTCCATTTGCTGGAGAGTGATATTTTTAAAATATTCGGTGCTCACTTTTTTCAAGTAACATAAACCATTGTTATTCACAAATATTAAATAGGAGCTTGGTGTGTTGAAAAACCCTTTTTACGGGGCTGTTTCGTACATGCAAAAAGCGGTCTTCAGCATTATCAAAACAAACCCCGAACCTTATGATATAAAGTTCGGGGTTGATGATTTAATAAAAATAATTATTTCTTCTAGAACTTAACCTTGGGGGCTTCCTTGGCTTCTTTGGGAGCTTCGAAGAAATCGCCTTCTGCAAAACCGTACATGCCGGCAAGCAGATTGGCCGGAAACGATTTTATCGCCTGATTATAAATCTTCACCGCTTCATTGTATCTCATTCGTTCCACGGCAATGCGGTTTTCCGTTCCTGCCAGTTCGTCCTGCAGGTGCATGAAATTCTGATTGGATTTCAAATCGGGATATTTTTCCACAACCAGAAGCATTCTGCTCAAGGCACCGGAAAGTTCGTTGTTGGCCGCGATTTTATCCGGGACAGTCGCCGCGCCGCCGACCTTTGCCCGGGCGTTGGTCACTTCGACCATAACATCCTTTTCCTGCTTGGCGTAGCCTTTGACCGTTTCCACCAGATTGGGAATTAAGTCAAATCGCCGCTTCAGTTGATTTTCCACCTGAGCCCAGGAACTTTTAACGTCCTGATCCAGTTTGACAAACTTATTATAATTGCCCGCGAAAAAAGAATAAGTGGAAATAGCCAGAATGGCAATTACAACCAAAACAATGATCAATGTTTTCTTCTTTGAATCCATATTTTTACCTCCTGAATATTCTAATATTTATTATAATCCATCAACGATATTGCAAAGATTTTCGACTTCACCCAGATATCTTTTGAAAATACCCGCGAGTTCTTCTGACGAAAACTTATCCACGCCTTCTTTAATGTCAATACAAGACAAAAATAATTCCGCGTCAAATGTGAATAGTTTGGCCAGTTCCCTGATTGTATCGCGTTTCTTCTGCGGTAAGGATGCCTGCGTTAAAAAAAGCATAGCATTAAAGATGGAAATAAAAGCCATGACCGACCGGCCAATCAGTTGTTTTAGATTTTTCAGGTTACCTTCCGTTTCCAGATAACCCTGACGCAGAAGAATCAGTTTGCCTTTGAGTTCCTTCTCGATTTGCAGGCGCAAATCCTCCGGCTTGAATTTTAATGGCGCCAGAACATCTTCGCCATAAATTAATATATGGCTGTTTTGCATATTTAAAAATTCTATCGGGTAACAATCCAGCGAACTGGCAATGAATTTCTTTGTCATGACCCAGGGTACCGCCACACTTCGTTTTCTCCAATATTCAACCGTCTCCAGAGCCTCTTCCAGAGAGTTTACTGCTTCCGGTGTCAGAACGACAAGCAGGTTAATATCGGACTTACCTTTTACATAAAAGCCGCTGGCGGCACTCCCGTAAACAATGAGAGAGACCAAATCCTTACTGAACACTTTCTTGTATTCTTCGGTTAACGGAACAAAAACATCTTGTGGTTTATCCGGTATTTTTGCCATTTTACTCACCTTCATATTTTATTAAAAACTACGGCCGGCCCCGCCTCCGCCGCTCATGCCACCGCCAAAGCCTCCAAATCCGCCGCCGAAACCTCCACCGCCGCCTCCGCCGCCACGGCCACCGCTTAAAAAAATAAGCAATAACCAGGGGAGCATTTCCCGGCCTGTTCTTGTACCTAGAAGTACAGCGGCCGCTATCAGGAAAAAGATTATTCCTAAAACATTGACACCTTTCTGCTGTGCGCGGCTGCCTGTCCTGAATGGCGCAGGTGAACCGGTCAATTGAACATTAGCTTCTTTGGCAATGTAGGCCGAGCAGGCATACATTGCATTATAAAGGACTTTGCCGTAATTGCCTTCTTTAAGAAAAGAGACAACATACTTATCCAGAATCTCGCCAACCCGTCCGTCCGGCAGTATACCTTCCACGCCGTAGCCGGTCTCAATCCAGATTTTTCGTTCCTTGACTGTAAGAAAAATCAAAACACCCTTATCTTCTTTAATTCCTATACCCCATGCTTTGTAAAGACCATTGGCATACATTTTGTAATCTTCATTCTCACCGATAGTCGGCACTGTCGCCACAACAACCGCCGTACCGGTTTTTTGCAGAACTTCACGTGCCAGAGCCTCCATTTTAGCGGCATTTTCGGCATCGATGACATTGGCAAAATCGTTAACGGCTGTGTCACGCGGGGAGGGATACTTTTCCGCCGCAAACGTGGTATTAGCCGTCAACATCAAAAAAAACGCTAAAGCGATAGAGAGTATTATTCTGAATTTATTAAAAGAAAATCTATTTTTCACAAATTACCAAAAATTCATTTTATACCGGTGAATAACTTTCACCGGTCTGTATTTAAATAATAATTATGGCAGACTATTGCTTAAAGTTTTCCCCCTGTCAAGCTCAAACAGGGTTTATAAAATCCACCTTGCTTATGTGAAAATTAAATACTAAGAAAAAAGAAATTTCTCATGGAAAAACATTTTAATTCTATGACACCAAGAATAATTCTCATCCATCCTCCTGTCGCCAAATGCTCGGAACCACCGGCGGGCATTGCCAAATTATCCGCTTGTCTGACACAAAACAGCATTTCACATATGATTATTGACGCTAATCTGGAAGGTATTCTCTATCTGTTGAAACATGCTTCCGAAAACATGACATCAACCGACAGATGGACAACACGTGCGGTAAAAAATATGGAACAAAATCTCGCCGCGCTGCGAAATATCAATACTTACAAAAATCAAAGCCGCTACCAGCGTGCGGTTATGGATACAAACCATCTATTAAACATGGCGGGCAAATCACGGCATGTTGATTTGTCACTTGCCGATTATCAGGATAGAGGCCTCTCTCCGATTAAAAGCGCCGATTTACTGTCAGCGGCGGAAAGACCGCATAAAAACCCTTTCTATCCCTACTTTCAAAATCGTCTGACAAAAGTGCTTGAAGAACATCCCGATTTTATCGGTTTTTCCGTAAACTACTTAAGTCAGGCATTGTGTACTTTTGCCATGATCGGCTTTATCAAACAAATCCAACCGCAGCAGAAAATTGTTTTAGGCGGTTCGCTTATAACTTCGTGGATCAAACTTGGCGTTGATAAAAAAGCTTTTGGCGGTCTGGCGGACGAAATAGTCGAGGGCGCAGGAGAAGAAAAATTATTGAAGCTTCTGGGTAATCAAAACTCAATGACAAACGGCATCCCCTCTTATGATGATTTCCCGATTCATGGATATTTATCGCCGGGATTTATTCTTCCCTACAGCAGTGCACGAGGCTGTTACTGGCACCACTGCGCTTTTTGCCCGGAAAAAGCGGAAGGAAATGCTTATCAGCCACTGGACTTTTCTCAAGTCACAGATGAATTGCAGAAAATGACCCGCCAAATGAATCCTGCACTTATTCATCTTCTGGATAGCTCCATCTCTCCATCACTCTTGAAGGCTCTGGCACAAAATCATCCGGGCGCGCCCTGGTACGGGTTCTCAAGAATCACGCAGCATCTGACTGATGAAGACTTTTGCCTATCTTTAAAACAAAGCGGCTGTGTCATGCTTAAACTGGGAATAGAATCCGGCGACCAGAACGTTCTTGACCGGTTAAACAAAGGAATTGATTTGTCTGATGCTTCCGCGGCCCTAAAAGCATTAAAGAAGGCCGGCATTGCCACCTACTGCTATTTTCTTTTCGGAACACCGCCGGAAAACAAACAAAGCGCTTTTAAAACAATGGACTTTGTTGCCAGTCATCATGACTGTATTAATTTTCTAAATCTGGCGATATTCAACCTGCCGACACGCAGCGTGGAAGTGCAAAAAATGACCACGCATGATTTTTATGAAGCCGATTTGTCTCTGTACAGAAATTTTGAACATCCACTAGGCTGGCATCGTCCTTTGGTGCGTAATTTTCTGGATAAAACTTTCAAAAAGCATCCTGCCATAGCTGCCATCCTAAAACAAACACCGGACTTCTTCACCTCTAACCACGCGCCGTTCTTTATTTTGGAAAAGTCAGTAAAAGAGTGATTTATTGACAGTAAATATTTAATATTATGTAACATTTCACTGGCAGATCCGGCAATAAAAAGACCGACAACATATATGAAGCCGGATTTTAGTTATCGGATAAGACTTTGATAAAAACAAAAAAATATGATTAAAAAGTGAGATGATATTTGATAATATAACAATATCTCAAATAATCATTCTTTTCGCTGTCTATTCCTTTATGGGGTGGATTATCGAAGTCATTTACCGTTCAATAACGCAACGTCAAATCATTAATGCCGGTTTTTTATTCGGTCCTTTTATTCCCATTTACGGTTTCGGCGCTTCTTTTATCATATTGCTGGAATTCCAGATAAAACAATGGCCGCTACCGGTTATAATTGTCACATATGGTATTCTTCTGACTGTAATCGAATACATTGCCGGCTTTATTCTGGAGAAGACTTTTAAATTAAAATTATGGGATTATTCGCAAAATAAATTTAACATCCACGGAAGAATATGTCTGCTTTTTTCCTTATTCTGGACAGCCCTGGCAATCATATTTGTCATGTTTATCCATCCTTTTATTCTGAAGCATGTTCAGTTGTTGGGCATGTCGTTACTCAATGTATCGGCCGTTGTCTTTCTAATTTACGGCATGACAGATTTAGTTTTTTCCGTTATCTCCATTACATCGTTCAGAAAAAAAATCGCCTATCTGTATTCCGAATATTTCAACCTGACCAATGCCGAAATTGAGAAGATATTCGATTCCTTTAAACGTCTCAGAACGGCGTTCCCCCATTTAAGCCATTACATTGACAACAACATCAATGAAGAAATTAAGAGCAAAATCGGCTTCTTTTTAAAATCTATTCCGGAAAAAATTCTGCCCAGCTTGGCAGGACGAAAACATCTGGAAAGAGAATTCTATGAAATCATAGATGATATTTACGAACACGATGAATTTCTGAAGCTCAAAGAACATTTTCACCATAATTCCTCCATTTATGAACATGTCATGGACGTTTCCTATTTTTCATACAAAGTGAGCAAGTTTTTAAAGCTCGATTACAAATCCACAACCCGGGGAGCTCTTTTGCATGATTTCTTTTTATATAACTGGAGAAATCATGATGTTCCCGACCTTCCAGAGGATAAATTCCACGGTATCGAACATCCGAAGATAGCTCTTACCAATGCCACCAAACACTTTTCTTTAAACGATATCGAAAAAGATATTATTATTAAGCATATGTGGCCGCTGACACTGGTTCCTCCGAAATATAAAGAATCTTTTATCGTTTCCTTCGCTGATAAATATCTCGCTTCTAAAGAATTCGTCGCTAAATTCAAACAGACGAAGATTCAAATACGAAGAGTCAGAAAACCGGACGCTCAAAAGCCAAGAAAAAAACGTAAGTCTCATCATGAAAAAAAGAAGGGATAATTAAAAAATTCCGTTGCAATGTATGGGCTACTGGGATAATTAATTTTCATGCGAACGATTCGTCATTTATTTTTTCTATTGCTGATAATAACGGCACTGATTGGGTGCGGTAATAAACCCGAAACGGATAACGCAAAACCTCTGTCAGCCAAACCGCCGGCATTCGGAGACGGCCTTGTGCGGGGAGACATAGGTGATGCCAGTAATTTGATTCCCATTCTATCCTCCGATGCCGCTTCCCACAATATCTGCAACATGATTTACAACGGTCTTGTAAAATACGACAAAGACATGAACATTGTAAGTGATCTGGCCGAATCCTGGAATATTTCACCCGATGGTCTTGTCATAACGTTTCATCTGCGCAAAGGGGTCAAATGGCACGACGGACATCCATTCACTTCCGCGGATGTTCTTTATACCTATCAGGTCACAATTGATCCCCAAACACCTACCGCGTACGCCGGCGATTTTTTAAAAGTTAAAAAGGCTGAGGCTCCAGATGAATACACTTTAAGAGTCATATACGATAAGCCTTTTGCACCCGCTTTAATCAGTTGGGGCAATTCAATTTTACCTAAGCATCTTCTTGCAGGCAAGGACATCACCAAAAGCTCTCTGGCGCGTTACCCTGTCGGCACCGGACCTTACAAATTCAGGGAATGGATCGCAGGTCAAAAAATCGTTCTTATGTCTAATCCCGATTATTTTGAAGGACGGCCTTATATTGACGGCAGGATTACGCGGATCATCCCCGACATGGCAACAATGTTTCTGGAACTGCGCGCCAAGAACATAGATTTAATGGGTCTGACCCCACTGCAGTACACACGGCAAACGGAAAATAATTTATTCAAAGAAAATTTTAACAAGTACCGGTATCTCAGTTTCTCTTATACTTATCTTGGCTATAATCTGAAAAATCCGCTTTTTGCCGATAAAAGAGTGCGACAGGCCATGTCTTATGCGATTAATAAAAATGAAATTATCAACGGTGTTCTGCTGAATTTGGGAAAACCAGCCACCGGTCCTTATAAACCGGGAACATGGGCGTACAATGACAAAGTTAGAATGTACGACTATAATCCGCAAAAAGCACGGGAGTTGTTACGTGAAGCCGGATGGACAAAAACCAATAAAGAAGGCATTCTGGAGAAAGACGGCAAACCTTTTGTTTTTGAAATCGCCGTCAATCAGGGAAACGAAACCCGTCAGAAATGCGCGGAAATCATTCAGCGGCAGTTAAAAGAACTCGGCATCATCGTGAAAATACGTGTTTTGGAATGGTCGTCATTTGTTACCGACTTCATCAACAAACGACGTTTTGATTCAGTAATTCTCGGTTGGACTATTCCTCTTGATCCTGACGCTTATGATGTATGGCACTCCAGTAAAACTGCGCCGGAAGAACTGAATTTCATTTCTTATAAAAATCCGGAAGCAGACGAAATGCTCGAAAAAGGACGAAGTACTTTTGATCAGAAAGAAAGAAAGAAATATTATGACCGTTTTCAGGAAATACTTGCGGAAGATCAGCCCTATACTTTTCTTTATGTTCCTGAAGCGCTTGTAATCGTTAACAGAAGATTCCGGGGAATTAAACCTGCTCCTATTGGTCTGGAGCACAATTTCATCAAATGGTACGTACCAAAAGATGAACAAAAATTCACTATGACCCAGTAAGACATTCACCTTTGTACATATTCGTGTTTATGCTTAAATAACCGCTTGGCGGTGAAAATCACCTTCCCCTATCATAAAATTTATTAATATTAATTGGTTAGTGATCAATTAATCCATATTTATTATTGATTTTATTATAATTTTAACCATTATTGAGAAATGCATATATTTATTGGATTAGGCATATAAATTGCTGAATATATCAGTTTAATATTAACTTACACCCAAATAGTGAGGATAGTGCTAATTGGACCTTAATCGATAATTTTTAAAATAATGGCAATGGCTAACGAAAAGATAAGTTTTTATGGCAAAAAAAATCAATAAAGTTAATAAGATTGAATCTTCAAATGATGATGATCTTTCATTACTGGCAAAAGACATTATAGCTAACGCCGGCGTCGGAATATACATTGTACAGGACAGCAAATTCGTTTATGTAAGCGAATTGTATCAAAAGATAACCGGATACACGGATAAGGAACTTCTGGGTGAATATTCCCTCAAATATATTTATCCGGATGACAGAGAGAAGGTCAGATATAAGGCGATAAAATGCCTTAAGAAAGAAAGCTTTGAGCCTTACGAATACAGGTTTATCCGAAAGGATAATGAACTCAGATATATTCTGGAAACTGTTTCTCCCATCATGTTCAAAGGCGAGCGAGCCACGCTCGGAAGTTTTATGGACATCTCCGAACGGAAAATGATGGAGGAAAAATACAGAAGCATTCTTGAAAATATCCAGGAAGGTTATTTCGAAGTTGATCTAGCCGGCAATTTTTCTTTTTTCAACGATTCCGTATGCCGCGTGCTGGGATACCCCCCGGAAGAACTGATGGGAATGAACAATCAGCGCTACATTTCGGATAAGGAAACGGCAAAAAAAGTTTATAGTGCATACAACCAGGTTTATCAAACTGGCAATCCCCTCAAGGAATTCGGCTGGAATATTATAAGAAAAGACGGGGCAAAGAGATATATTGAAGGATCGATATCCCTGTTGAAGGATTCATCGGATAAAATCATCGGATTTCGGGGAGTGACTCACGATGTCACTGAACGCAAACAGGCTGAAGTGGCTCTGCGTCAGAGTGAGGAGAAATATCGCAGCATTCTTGAAAATATCCAGGAAGCATATTTTGAAGTTGATCTGGGCGGTAACTTCACCTTTTTCAATGATTCGTTATGCCGCCTGACAGGCTGCTCAAGAGATGAATTGATAGGCAGTAATTATAAAAAATTCTCGGACAAAGAAAATTCAAAGAATGTTTTTATGGCGTTCAATCACGTTTACAAAACAGGACAATCCACCGAAGGATTTGATTGGCTGATTGTCAGAAAGGACGGATCTGACCGATATGTTGAAGCTTCCGTTTCACTGAAAACGGGTTCGGAGGGCAAGGCGACAGGTTTTAAAGGCGTTATTCGCGATATTACCGAACGCAAGCGCATAGAACAGGAACTCAACCATATGGCGACCCACGACGCTTTAACCGGATTGCCCAACCGTTTGATGTTCAGTCAATTGCTGGACCACGCCATTCAGTCGGCGCACCGTAACAAAAAGCAATTAGCGGTTTTATTCATTGATCTTGACCGGTTTAAGATTATCAACGATTCTTTGGGCCACGACGCCGGAGATCAGCTTTTAAAGGAAATGGCTTTGCGCTTCCGGCAGACATTACGCAATGTTGATGTTGTCGGCCGTCTCGGAGGTGATGAATTCGTTATTCTGGTAGAAGATTTTAATGACCTGCATCAGGTGGAGGTACTGGCTCATAAAATACTTTCTACCGTTATCAAACCCATGGTCCTGATAGGAGAAGAGTGCCGCGTGACAGCAAGTATCGGCATCAGCGTCTATCCTAAAGACGCGCAGGATGAACAAACCCTGATGAAAAACGCTGATATCGCCATGTATTTTGCTAAGGAAGAAGGCAAGAATAATTACCAGTTCTACTCTGAAAAGATTCATTCCATGTCCAGTGAACGCCTGTCCATCGAGACGAATCTGCGCCATGCCATAGAACGTAATGAATTATCCCTGAACTATCAGGCCAAGCTGGATTTAAAAACGAGGGAAATAACCGGCGTGGAAGCTCTGCTTCGCTGGAACAGCAGGTATCTTGGTTCGATAACGCCCACGCAGTTCATTCCCATAGCAGAGGAAACCGGACTGATCGTGCCTATCGGCAGATGGGTTATGAGGACTGCATGCGCTCAGAACGTATCCTGGCAGCAACAGGGACTTCCTCCTGTATGTATGGCGGTCAACCTCTCCCTTCGCCAATTGATGAATGAAGACCTTTTACAGGATATTAAATCCACATTAAAAGAAACAGGAATGTTGCCCAATCTCCTGGAACTGGAAGTAACCGAAAGTATGGTCATGCATAACCCTGCACACTTTATCCCAATATTATCTAAAATAAAAGATATTGGTGTGCGGCTGGCGATCGATGATTTCGGTACCGGCTATTCTTCTTTGGCTCAAATCAAGAATTTCCCAATCGACACTATCAAAGTGGACAGATCATTCATACGCAATCTTCCTCAGGATGTTGAGAACAAGGCGATTACGCAGGCCATTATCGTTATGGGTAAAAATTTGAGCCTTACCGTTGTAGCCGAAGGTGTTGAAACCCCGGAACAGGAAAGGTTTTTGAAGGAGCAGATTTGCGACGAAATGCAGGGATTTTATTTCAGCAAGCCGGTCGAACCGGAAAGTTTTGCCGAACTTTTACGTACTCACAACAATAACTTAAAAAATCAACTCAACTAGATTAAAGTCTCTAAAAATATTAACTCCGAATACACGGTTGTTCTTAAATACAAATCATGTCAGAACCTAGCCGTTTTCAATCATGCCTGTATCAACAGAATCTCTGTCATTGACATTGGTTTTAAATTGTTTAATCCCGAGGGAAAATTCCTGAATACTGGCGGAAGAAGTAATTGCGCAAACGTTCATTCGGGAAAGTTTTTCTATGTCTTTTGACAAAAAATCAAACATTCCGGTTATGATAGCCTCCACGATATTTGCAGTAACAAGATTCGAACGGCCTTGCCCATACAGATCAAAAGCGAAACTGTTCAGAACCATGCCATCAACTGACTTCGTGATGGTGTATGAGGCATTATAAATTTTATCGTAATTTATCTCAGAGACACTACCCAGCCCGAATAAAAGCAGAGCATCCGCCCCGATTCTCCCGGGAAAAGGAATAACAATTTTCTCGGCAAATTCTCCGCCAATTCTACCTTGCTTGATTTCCCTGGAAATCATTCCGTTGAGGCGCCAGTCAATAAAACCGCAAATTCCGCGAGGTGGTTTTTCATCAGCAAAGATTCCCAGCACCAGACATTTATGTTTTGGAAGATCTGGATTTTCTGTCGAGAGGTTTAACTGCATTTTTTTTGTTTAATTTAAGATTTAGAGCGTCCAATATACCATTGATAAAAGAGCCTGAATTTTCCGAACCAAAGGTCTTTCCCAAATCAACTGCTTCATTTAAAGTGACTTTCGGAGGGATATCATCACAATATAGAAATTCAAAAACGGCCAGACGCAAAATATTTATATCCACCCGGGACATGCGTCCCAAAGACCAGTTATCCGAACAGCCGGCAATCAGTTTATCCAGCTCCTCTTTATGTTCGTATGTGCCCTGCACCAGAAAAACGGCAAAATCTTTTGCTGATTGCGGAGCGGTAAAATTACCCCAGAAAAGATCCAGAGCATCCTGCGCATCAATATCCACGAAATTAAGACTGTAAAGAACCTGCAAGGCAATTTCCCGTGCCTTTCTTCTGCCGCGCATTTAATTTCAAAACCTCAAAGAGCTATTGTTGTGATGTCGCATTATTTTGATTCCTGATACAAGGAAACTTCTGTTCAGCATTAAATCTTTTTAAATAAATCCACCATTTCTATTGCCGTCATAGCAGCGTCGGCACCCTTGTTTCCCGATTTTGTTCCCGCTCGCTCTATCGCTTGTTCAATGGTATCTGTCGTCAACACGCCGAAAACAACCGGAACTTCTGTTTCGAGGCCAACCATGGCTATGCCTTTGGACACCTCGGCGCTGATATACTCGAAATGCGGAGTAGCACCGCGAATAATGGCGCCCAGACAAATGATGGCGTCATATCGTCCGCTCTTGGCCAATTTTTTAGCCGCAAGCGGTAATTCAAAAGAGCCGGGAACTTTATGAATAATGATGTCTTTTTCTTCCGCTCCCGCTCTGATTAAAGCGTCAATGCTCCCTTCAATCAACCTGCCGCAAATAAAATCGTTAAAACGGCTGGCCACAATGCCAAACTTCATTCCTTTGGCGACGATTTTTCCTTCAATTATTTTCGGCATAGTTTATTTCCATCCTTATATTTATTTTAACAAACATTGACTTAAGAATTTTTTATATCTTTAAAAGATGTCCCATTTTCTTTTTTTTAGTTTTCATGTAATTTATGTTTTTTTCATTGGGATCTATTTCAATGGGTACGCGCTTGATAACCTCGATTCCATATCCTTCCAGTCCGACGATTTTCTTCGGATTATTTGTTAACAACCGCATTCTGCGTACACCCAGATCGGCAAGAATCTGCGCCCCGATTCCGTAATCCCTTAAATCAGGCTTAAAACCCAGCTCGATATTGGCTTCTACCGTATCCTTACCCTGTTCCTGAAGAGCGTAGGCCTTTATCTTATTGACCAGACCGATACCCCGCCCTTCCTGGCGCATGTAAACAATCACGCCCTTGCCTTCTTTTTCCACCATGCTCATCGCACGATGAAGCTGATCGCCGCAGTCACATCTGCGGGAACCGAAAAGGTCGCCGGTAAGGCATTCCGAGTGGACTCTGACCAGCACTTCGTCATCCTCCTTAATATCTCCCTTAACCAGAGCAATGTGCTGCCAGTCGTCAACATCGTTTTCATAAACGATCATCTTGAATTCACCGCCGAAACAGGTGGGAATGGTCGCTTCCGCCATTCGTTTGATGAGAGATTCATTCTGCATCCGGTAATCAATGAGGTCGGCAATCGTGACGATTTTCAATTTATGTTCACGGGCGAAAATTTCCAGATCCGGCATTCTGGCCATTGTGCCGTCGTCTTTCATGATCTCGCAAATAACACCAGCCGGCGTCAAACCTGCCAGACGGCACAAATCCACGGATCCTTCCGTTTGCCCCGTACGTACCAGAACACCACCTTTTTTGGCGCGAATGGGAAATACATGTCCGGGACTTACCAGATCATCCGGCTTTGCCAGCGGATTAACGGCGGCCTGAATCGTTGTCGCCCTGTCCGCGGCGGAAATTCCGGTGGTCACACCGTGTCTGGCTTCAATGGAAATGGTAAAAGCCGTTCCAAAACGGGCCTGATTATCCTGAACCATTTGTTTGAGATTAAGCTTATCCGCCGTTTCTTCATTGAGCGTCAAACATATCAGACCGCGGCCATAACGCGCCATAAAATTGATGGTCTTGGCTGTAGCAAACTGCGCCGCCATGCAGATATCGCCTTCATTTTCGCGGTCTTCATCATCCACGAGAATAATCATCTTCCCGTTTTTGATATCTTCTATTGCTTCCTGAATCGTACTGATTGC
>CAYMWM010000053.1:5869-22251 GCA_964394185.1 uncultured Smithella sp. | reverse complement strand
CAGTTACAACAAAATATGATGTATCCGAGCACCTTCGCACACCTCAAGAAATGGCTGCTTATCTGGAAATGTGCATTGAGGAATCAAATGGCGACGCGGCGTTTATTGCAAAAGCATTAGGAGACATTGCAAAAGCAAAAGGGATGTCACAAGTGGCCAGAGACGCAGGATTGTCAAGGGAAAGCCTGTATAAAGCTCTATCCGGTGAAAGGAGTCCGGGATTTGACACTATTCTCAAAGTTATCGGTGCGCTGGGTATAAAGTTACATGCCCAGGTGGCTCGAACAACAAAAATTACAGCCACGCAAAAAAAATACAATCGCTTGACACGCTCCGGCTGATTTCATCGTTGCACCTTTTAACCATGAATCATCAATTCATACTTATGCGGGTTCAATCAGAACGGTGGAACCCGCTATAAAAATATTATTGAAAATGTTTTAATATTAAAGTATTTGCTTTACATCGTGCAAAACTGAAAAAAGGTGTAAGGCCGACGGTGGAGTCGACGTTGCAATATTAGCACCGATCCGTATAAACAAAAGTAAATGTTTTAATATAAGGGAGTATTAATAATGGTAAAAAAGAAATTTACAGATTTCAAAGGCAAGTGCTTATCACTCTCAATCATGAATGATTCTTGTAATCATGATCTTTATAATCCTTATTTTGATTATCAAGGGGATAGACTTTTTATTTTAGGCACTATTCCTGCGGGTGCTTCAGAAGCCGATTGGTCTGTCGGATGCAAAGGTGCTGTTGCATGGGATCAGGTAACAGAGTACGTTGTATTCGATAGTGTTGAAGCCTATACTGCGGCTATAAATAAATCAAATGTGAAGCAAAAGGAGAAAAAAAGGAAAAATAAGAAGGGGAAATGAAATTAAATAGAACCGTTGTTCCCTTTTCTCTCACAAGTAGGGTAATTCAGGATAAATATATAAAGTAATGTTATGAAAGAAAAAAACATTATTCTCATAAGATATAGTCTCTGGTTTCTTGGAAGTGGAATAGCCTTCTTATTGTCAGCATCTGACAAAATGCAGGCATTTGCAATTCCGATATTTGCTCTGTCATCGTTATTACTTTATAGAAAAAGAGTCTTCACAACTAAAGTAAAGTTCACAGGTGTTGTCATTAGTATTTTTATTGTTTCTATTCTCGTGATTACTGCTCTTTTCGGGTGGAATGTTAAAATGAATAATACATGGGAACAGTTTGTTTATCGGTCTCATGTATTGGCTTTAGTTTGGCTTGCCCTTACAATACTCGGAGTATTCTTATTAAAAAAGGAGCTTCGTGAATATCAAAATAAAATTAACGAAACTATAACAGCAGGACGTTAACGCTACGGCTGATTTGTCTCTATCGGAAAGGAAACCGAGTAATGTTTGGAAATGCAGATAAGATAGTCCCGATATTCATCGGGACTTGGGTGGTACTGGGTATTTTGTCTTTCTATTTATTCTTCATTCGCAATGATTATGATTTCAAGGTTAAGTACTTCAAGTTCTTTGCGATTCTAGTCAGCATTCTTTTTGTCGGATTGTAACGGCAATGGGAGCTCTTTCAGAAGTATATATCATGATGATACCCGCAGTGATCCTTATAACTTTCCTCAATATCAAGTTTACTCGTTTTTGCAAAAGTTGCAGGAAGACGATTATCGACAATATCCCATTTACAAAGATCGAATATTGCCCTAAATGCGGTAGCAAATTACAGGATCGATCTTAATTCTAACTTGTCTTTCGAGGGGGGCGGACAGAAACAACTCACTTCTCAACATGTTATTAAACCTTTCAAATGATAATCCTTGATTTTGGCAACCACCTGTATCTAAGATTAAAAAATTGTAAATATAAAACTTCAATGGCCTGCCTGATGAAAACAGCCGGGAATCTCATCATTAACACACCACATTTTACTTCTTGACTGATTGCTAGAAGTCATAATAAATACCGTTTCAGTTTAAGAAAAAACAATTAAGGAGCAAACCGTGATACCAAGATATTCCCGCGAGATAATGACCAATATATGGGGACAGGAAAACAAATATCAGAAATGGCTGGATGTGGAAATAACGGCCTGCGAGGCCATGCAGAAGCTGGGCAAAATCCCCGCGAAAGCGCTGAAAAATATCAAGGGAAAGGTTTCCATCAATGTCGAACGCATCGATGAAATCGAAAAGACCACCAAGCACGATGTCATTGCCTTTCTGACGTCGCTGACGGAAAGGGTGGGGGATGACGGCCGTTTTATTCATATGGGCATGACGTCATCGGACGTGCTGGACACGGCTTTTGCCGTTCAGTTGAAGGAATCCGCAGAAATATTGCTGGAAGATATTGACAGGCTGTTGACGGTTCTGAAAAAACGGGCTTTCGAACATAAAAATACATTGATGATCGGACGGTCGCACGGGATTCACGCGGAACCGATCACTTTCGGCCTGAAACTGGCTATCTGGTATCAGGAAATGCGGCGCAACCGCCAGCGTCTTTTGCGCGCGAAGGAAACCGTCAGCTATGGAAAAATATCCGGCGCTGTCGGGACTTTTTCTTTTATTGATCCCTTCGTCGAGGAATATGTTTGCTCCAAGCTGGGTTTGAAGCCCGCGCCCGTATCTTCCCAGATTGTTCAGCGCGACCGCCACGCGGAATTCTTCACCACGCTGGCGATCATTGCGTCTTCGATTGATAAATTCGCGCAGGAGATAAGGCTTTTGCAAAGAACAGAGGTGAGGGAAGCGGAAGAATATTTTTCACCCGGCCAGAAAGGCTCATCGGCCATGCCGCATAAGCGCAATCCGATTCTTTCGGAAAATCTGTGCGGCCTGGCGAGGCTTGTTCGTTCCTATTCGGTGGCGGCTCTGGAGGATGTAGCGCTTTGGCATGAACGCGACATCAGCCATTCCTCGGTGGAAAGGGTCATCGGGCCGGACGCGACCATCGCTCTTGATTTTATGCTGTACCGGTTCACCAATATGATTGACAAGCTGGTCGTTTATCCTGAAAGAATGCTTTATAATCTGAATATGACGCACGGTGTGATTTTCTCCCAGATGGTGCTCCTCGCGCTTATCGAAAAGGGCACAACCCGGGAGGACGCCTACGCGGTGGTACAGAAAAATGCGATGAAGGCGTGGAAGGAAGGACTGGAATTCAGGGATTTGCTGGAGCATGACCCAATCGTAACCGGCTATCTGAAGAAAAAGGAACTGGCGGCGATTTTCGATGTGAAAAACTTTTTGAAGAACCTGAATTTTATTTTCAACCGCGTGTTTACGGATAAAGAGTAAATGCTGTCCCGCCGGAGTCGGCGAAAAAAATGCGCGGCATTCCGAATGCCGCTGTATCGGCTCGTTCATCCGGCAACTTTCTGGAGCCTGTTTAAAAAAATTTCGTTAATCGTAAACAGCAATATTATATTCTGGTTGTTGAATATGTAAGCATTCGGTATTATTCATAAATTATCGTTATGATGCCGGAAAGTGAACGGGGCCGCACGCTGAAAAATAAAATATTCTATAATATCAATTTGTTACGGAGTGGCAGTATTCCGTAATCCCTCAAATCCGTCACATTTCGTACCAATTTCGTTTACTTTTTACGCTGAAAGGCAGACGTAGTGCGGGTTTTCAGATTTGCGGGGCTGTTGAACAGCGCGCCTAAAATTCTCTGACAAGGATGGTGTCTTCCTTGTATTTATCCAGCGTTTCGGGATAATCGACGTTATAATGCAAGCCCCGGCTTTCTTTTCTGAGAGAGGCGCTCTTAACGATCAATTGCGCCACGGTCGTGATGTTGCGCAGTTCGATAAGGTCTTTCGTGACTTTGAAGTTCCAGTAATATTCGTTGATTTCCTTCTGGATGAGCCTGATTCTGCGGGCGGCTCTTTCGAGTCTTTTATCCGACCGGACGATGCCTACATAATTCCACATGCACCGCCTGACCTCATCCCAATTGTTGGTGACCACGACGCTGTCATCGCTCTCGGTCGTTCCGCTGGAATCCCACGGGTCGATATATAAATTGCTGTGCACCACCTGACGGAAGGTGTGGGAGATTTCTGTGTATACGCGGTGCGCGTAAACGACGGCTTCTAAGAGCGAATTGCTGGCCAGGCGGTTGGCCCCGTGCAGTCCCGTGCAGGAGACTTCGCCGCAGGCGAAAAGATTGGCGATGGACGTCTGACCGAAATGGCCGACAGCAACCCCTCCGCAGATATAATGGGCGGCGGGAACGACGGGTATCGCCTCCGACGAGATGTCGATGCCATACTCAAGGCATTTTTTATAGATGTTGGGAAAACGGTTAACCAGGAAATCGCGCTCCAGATGTGTCACATCCAGCAGCACGTATTCATCCCCGGATTTTTTGATTTCCGTGTCGATGGCTTTGGCCACGATGTCACGGGGAGCAAGGCTTTTCATGGGATGGTATTTTTCCATGAACGTCTGGCCGTTTTTTAATCTGAGGATTCCGCCTTCGCCGCGCACGGCTTCGCTGATGAGAAATGCCTTGGCTTCGGGATGATAAAGGCAGGTCGGATGGAACTGGATGAATTCCATGTTGGCGATTTTCGCTCCGGCGCGGTAGGCCATGGCCAGGCCGTCGCCCGTCGCGATGTCGGGATTGGTCGTAATCAGGTAAACCTTTCCAGCCCCGCCTGTGCATAAAATCGTATATTTCGCGAGGTAGGTATCCACTTCGCCTTTGTTAATGTCCAGAACGTAGGCCCCGAGGCAGTGGCCGGTTTTATCCGCGTTGTGATTTCTCACAATCAGGTCGATGCCGATATGATTTTCATAAATGGCGACGTTTTTCAGATGTGATGCTTTTTCGTTGAGCGCCCGTTCGATTTCCTGACCCGTAAAGTCCTTGGCGTGCAGAACCCTGCGGCGGTTGTGGCCACCTTCGCGCCCCAGATCATATTCCCGGGGGTCAGTCGCAGACCGTGTAAAATCCACGCCCCAATCAATGAGTTCCTGAATTCTTTCAGGAGCCTCCCTGACGATGAATTCCACCACTTCTTTGTTGCATAGGTCCGCGCCGCAGACAAGGGTGTCCTGAATATGGTCTTCAAATTTGTCCGTCTTATCGGTGACGGCTGCAATGCCGCCCTGGGCGTAATTGGTGTTCGATTCGGACTTTTCTTTCTTCGTCACGATGGTTACGGAGCCCAGCTCCGCCAGTTTAATGGCCAGGCTCAATCCCGCGATTCCGCTGCCCACAATCAAAAAATCCGATCTGAATTCCATAACCTCCGCCCCGTAACATGATGACCGATAAAAGTTTGTTTACAAATCGCTTCCTCTTTTATATAGGTATTTGGCTTTTTTAGCAAAGAGAAAAAAAGGAACATGCAATGTTAGTCCTCGGAATAGAATCATCATGCGACGAAACGGCGGCGGCGGTTGTCAGAGACGGCAGGATAGGTTCCAATATTATTGCCTCGCAGATAGCGGTGCATTCACCCTACGGAGGTGTCGTGCCGGAAATAGCCTCCCGGAAACATATCGAAGCCATCTATCCGGTCATCAGTCAGGCGCTGCGTGAAGCCGAAGTCACACTGAAGGAAATTGAAGGCATCGCCGTCACCTGTGGCCCCGGTTTAATCGGATCGCTCCTCATCGGCCTGTCAACGGCGAAAGCTCTTGCCCTGGCGCTGGATATTCCCTTTGTCGGTGTCAATCATCTGGAAGGGCACATTGCCTCCGCACTGCTTATGGAAAGGGTTCCCCAAACACCTTTTATCGCGCTGGTTGTGTCGGGAGGTCATACCAGCAACTATCTGGCAAAAAGCTTTCAGGAATTCCGGCTCATCGGCCAGACACGCGACGATGCGGCGGGCGAGGCGTTTGACAAGGCGGCAAAACTGCTTAATCTCGGTTATCCCGGCGGAGTCGTCATTGACAGGATGGCTAAAAGCGGAAATCCGAAAGCGGTGGCTTTTCCCCGCGCCATGAAAGATTCGGCGGATTTCAGCTTCAGCGGTTTGAAAACCTCTCTGCTCACGATGCTGAAAAAACGGGGGCGTGATTTCAGCGCGGAAGAACTGCCGGATGTTGTTGCCGGTTATCAGGAGGCCATTGTCGATGTGCTGATGGAAAAAACGATTGCCGCGGCAAGGGAAAACGGCATCAACCGCATCGTTGTCTGCGGCGGCGTGGCCGCAAACAGCCGGTTGCGCGAAAAATTTGCGGCGGAGACGTCGACGCGGAATATGGAATTATTCATCCCTCCGGTCATCCTTTGCACGGATAACGCTGCCATGATTGCGGCGATAGGAGAGATTATGCTGAAAAACGGCCGCCGGGATTCGATGGACTTAAACGCCGTCTCACGCTGGCCGCTGTCTTAAACTGTAATTCCCGAATCGGGACGATTATCATGAATACACCCAGAGAAATACTTGCCAGATACGCCATTAAACCGCAAAAGAAACTGGGACAATCTTTTCTTGTTGATGAGGAAAGCATCAGAGGGATCGCGGACGCGGCAAGCGCCGGGGAAAAGGATGTCATTGTTGAGATAGGGGCGGGAATCGGCGTACTGACGGAATATCTGGCGCAAAAAGCCGCCAAAGTCATTGCTGTGGAATTTGATGCGCAACTGGTCACCGTCCTGATGGACAGGCTTTCCCGATATAAAAATATCGAAATCCATCAGGGAAATATTCTGCGGTACGATTTCCGGGCTTTGGCGGCTGTGGAAAATACAAAGATTAAAGTTGTCGGTAACATCCCTTATAATATTTCCAGCCCGTTGTTATTTTATATGTTGTCTTTCAGGGATGTCATTGATTCTTTTGTCATGATGATGCAGAAGGAATTTGTCGAGCGCCTCGCAGCGTCTCCCGGCGGTAAGACCTACGGGGTGCCGTCCGTGATTCTGCAGATGTTCGCTTCCGTTGAAATCGTCATGAATATACCGGCGGCATATTTTCATCCCCGCCCCAAAGTCGAATCGTCCGTCATCAGAGGACATTTTCTGGGAAAGCCCGCTGTTGAGCTTAGGGATGAAGATTTTTTTGTCAGGCTGGTAAGAGATTCATTTGCCCAGCGCCGGAAAATGCTGATGAATAACCTGAAGCACTCAAAGTTGACGGAAAACACCCCTGAATCCGTTTTAAGGAACATTCTGGCATCGGCGGGCATAGACCCCGCGCGCAGGGCGGAAACGCTCTCTGTTGTCGAATTCGGAAATCTGAGTAATATTTTAAAAGACGGAATCAGAAGTTAATATCCCCCCGCAAATCTCAGCTGACTTTTAAAAAGGCAAAAAAAACCGGATTTACTTGCGTAAATCCGGTGGTAGTGAATGACCTGTAATGAATTTTTAAGGAGCTGTGGGAACGTAAGGGGTCTTATGAGCGTAAACAGTCACTACGCCATTGGAAGTCGATGAAAGACCGGACATATAAACACGTCCCAGCGCGGGCTGATCGTCGGAAAGGTCCTGGTTCGTGCCAAGCTTGATAACTGCATCTACGCCAAAATCACCCAGAGTCTCATATCTGAAATTATTTATCGTTTGCCTTAATTCATAGCCTCTAACGTTGGGATTCATCGAGGGGAAAACTTCCATGGTCATGGAACCGGAACGCCTGACCCAGCCCCCTGTCACAAACACATCCCTGTACCCTATATAGCCATTATCGGTATATCCTTCAAAACCTACACTGTTGGCGGGGTCTGTACTGAAGAATCCGTCGGCATTTCTTGTGTGCGGGTCCGGAAACTGATGATCGGGATCCCAGAAGTTCCATCCATCGGTGGATATGTATTTTAATTGTCTGCTCTTGACGAAAATGTCTTTAAATTCGATAGTGACGGAGCCTATTTGAGCGGATATGGAATCCAGATCAAGATCCGAGATAACATTTTTTGCTGAACCACTGAAAACGAAAGGAATAATTAAAAATGAACCAATAACTAAGGCTAGAAGTAGCTTTTTCAAAATTAATCCCCCGAAATTTTTTATAATCCTAACAAAAAATAATGGTTATGTAAAGAATTTTTTTAAATATTTTTCAATTATTTTCACATCCCCAAACATAGTCATATTATATCGTAAAAATTAAAAAAGTAAAGAATTTTAAAATGATCTGAGAAATGAAATTTCGGATATTTTCTGCGTCAAAAAGTCATTTTCAAAAAAATATTGACTAATTTATATTGAAATAATAATGATATGCACAATTTTAACGGGAAAAAAATGAAAACTAAAAACCTTTATATTCAAACATTTGGCTGCCAGATGAACGTTCATGATTCCGAGCAGATGGCATCACTGTTGTATCCACTGGGTTATGAATATACGGATAATATCATGCTGGCCGACCTGATTATTTTAAATACCTGTTCCATCAGGGAAAAAGCGGCGCAAAAAGTATACAGTCAGCTGGGAAGGATCGCAAAGCTGAAAAAAATTAATCCCGGGCTGATTATCGGAGTCGGCGGGTGCCTTGCCCAGCACCTGGGGAGGAAATTTCATAAGAAAGCCGCTTGTCTGGATTTTGTTTTCGGCACGCATAATATTCATCTTTTGCCTGAAATTGTCGAGTCCGTCAGGACGGAAAGAAAGAAAATTACCGAAACGGATTTTCATGTATGTTTGAGTTCCATGAACATTTTTGCCCCGCCACCCGAAGGGTCGCTTGCCGCCTTTGTTACGATTATGCAGGGATGCAATAATTTTTGCTCCTATTGTGTTGTTCCATATCTCCGGGGAAGGGAAATCAGCAGGCCTTGCGGCGATATAACCTCGGAGATTCAAAAACTCGCTGAACTGGGCATTAAGGAAGTCACACTGCTGGGGCAGAATGTCAATTCCTACGGCAAGACTTTCAATGACGGTTCAAATTTTACGGCATTGATAAAAAAAATAGCGAAACTACCGGGAATCGAAAGGATAAGATTCACCACATCGCATCCGCGCGATCTGTCCGAAGCATTGATGAATTGTTTTGCCGAAGAGGAAAAGGTCTGTCCTCATATTCATCTTCCGGTTCAGTCTGGTTCAAACCGGGTGCTGAAATTAATGAACAGGGGATATACGGCTGAAGCCTATATGAAAAAAATAGAATATCTGCGGAGTATCGCGCCTGCAATCAGCATAACATCCGATATTATTGTCGGATTTCCCGGAGAGAGCGTTAAAGATTACCAAGAAACAATTGACATGATGGAAAAAATCAGGTTTGATTCTACATTCTCTTTCAAATATTCCGAAAGGGAAGGGACCGCAGCGCAGAAACTAAAGGAAACAGTCGAAGAAAAGGAGAAATTAAGAAGGCTGGAAGCACTTCAGAAGCTTCAGGACCAGCATACACTGGAACATAACACAGCTCTGGAAGGAAGCATGCAGGAAATACTGGTTGAGGGGAGAAGCAGAAACACCGAAAATGATTTGACGGGAAGGACCGGTTCATGGAAGATTGTCAATTTTAAGGGCGAACCGGATCTGATCGGCAAAATGGTGGAAGTGAAAATATCGAAGGCGTATATACATTCATTAAGAGGCAAAACAGAAAAACAAAAGGAGGCTGGCTGTGTTAATTGAGATGAAAGTATCAGGATTGACTATTGATCCCATCACCAATACGCCGATCGTGATACTGAAGGACATGCAGAACAACAGGGCCATTCCCATCTGGATAGGTTTATTTGAAGCGAGCGCCATTGCCACGGAACTGGAAAAAATTGTTTTCCCACGGCCCATGACCCACGATTTGTTCAACGAATTTTTAAAGGCCCTGGATGTTACCGTAAGTCAAATTGAAATTGTGGATATCCGGAGCAATACTTTTTTCGCCAACATTTACTTGTACAGGGAAGGACAGACGATTACGATTGACGCGCGTCCCAGCGACGCCATTGCCATAGCCCTGCGCGCGCATGCGCCGATATTCGTGGATGAAAATGTTATCGAAAAATCGCGTAATGTCGATTTCGGGGTAAAACTGAACGACCTGGATAAACTGAAGGAGGAGAAAATCAAGGAGTTTCTGGAAAACCTTTCAGCGGAAGATTTCGGCAAATACAAGATGTAGTGGTTATGGGAAACATCATCAGCGATTTTGAAAATTATTTGGACGTGGAGAGAAATGTTTCCGCTCATACCAGAACAGCATATATCGGAGACGTTCAGGCATTTGCAGGATTCCTGACGGATAATAAATTTATAAAAGATACGGATGAGATTGTTGAAACGGAACCTGAAACCATCAGGCAGTATTTGAGCCACCTGTACCGTCAGAAGGTAAAAAAAGTGACGGTCAACCGGAAAATATCATCTTTAAGAGCTTTTTATAAATATGTTTTACGGACGGGCGCCATCAGTAAAAATCCCGCGGAAATGGTTCAGACTCTGAAGACGGAAAAGTACATGCCCACATTTCTTTCCGTCGATGAAATGTTCGGGCTTCTGAAAGCCGGGAAAAACAATTCCGTTTTGGGCCTGCGGAACCGCGCCATGCTGGAAATGTTTTATTCCTGCGGCCTGCGTCTGAGCGAACTGGCCGGTTTGGATTTATCAGACATTGATTTCAATCAGATGCTGGTCAAGGTGAGGGGAAAGGGAAGGAAGGAAAGAATTGTTCCCGCAGGCGCTCCGGCGTTGCAATCGGTCAGGGATTATCTGGAAAAAGCAGGAGAATTGCGAAAAAGCAAAAATACGGATATTTTTAAAACCCCTCTTTTTTTAAACGCGAACGGAGAAAGAATCACGACGAGAAGCATTGCCAGAATCGTCAATGAATCGATGGATAGAAACGGCATCGGAAGGAAAATAAGTCCGCACGCATTGAGGCACAGTTTTGCCACCCATCTTTTGAATGCCGGAGCCGATTTGCGATCGATTCAGGAATTGCTCGGCCATGAGAGCCTTTCCACAACACAGAAATATACGGCGGTGAATATTAACCGGATGATGGAAGTTTACGACAAGGCGCATCCAAGAACGAAGGAGAAAAAATAAATGAGACTTGGTTTTTTCCAAGGCTTTAGCCGCCGGGAAAAACCATAGTCGAATTTATCCCGTTCACGCGAAGCACGAAACGGGATCCAGGAATAAAAGGCACTTGGTTTTTTCCAAGGCTTTAGCCGCCGGGAAAAACCATAGTCGAATTTATCCCGTTCACGCGAAGCACGAAACGGGATCCAGGAATAAAAGGAGAAACAATGAACATAAGAGGTACCACTATATTGGCAGTTAAGCATAACGGCGTGGTAACCGTGGCCGGTGACGGCCAGGTGACGCTGGATACGACCATATTAAAACACGGGGCGCGCAAAGTACGCCGCCTTTATAATGATGAAGTCATTGTCGGCTTTGCCGGAGCGACAGCCGATGCTTTTACGCTGTTTGACCGGTTTGATCAAAAGCTGGAGCAATACAACGGCAATCTGCTGCGGGCAGCGGTAGAATTAACCAAAGACTGGCGCACCGACCGTGTTTTAAGGCATCTGGAAGCGCTGATGATAGCCGTCAATAAGGATAAATCCCTGATAATTTCAGGGAACGGCGATGTCATCGAGGCCGATGATGATGTCATGGCTATCGGTTCAGGAGGTCCCTTCGCGCAGGCGGCAGCCCGCGCGCTGGTGCGTCACAGCAACCTTTCTTCGGCGGAAATCGCCAGAGAGGCCATGAAAATTGCGGCGGAAATTTGTATTTACACAAATGATAATGTAACCCTGGAAGAAATTGAAGTTGCCGCAAATAAAACGAACAATACGAAAAAATAGCAAAAATTAAGGAGTCGTAATAAAAATGCAAAGCAATGGGTTAAAACCCCGGGAAATAGTGGAAAAACTGGATAGGCACATTATCGGTCAGGCGGACGCGAAAAGGGCGGTGGCGATAGCGCTTCGCAACCGGTGGCGCAGGCAAAATGTCGCTGAGGAACTGGCCGACGAAATTTCGCCGAAAAATATTATCATGATTGGCCCCACCGGCGTGGGAAAAACAGAGATTGCCCGCCGGCTTGCCAAACTGGATAATTCTCCCTTTTTGAAAATAGAGGCGTCCAAATTTACAGAAGTCGGCTACGTGGGACGCGATGTCGAATCTATGATCCGGGATCTGGTGGAATTATCCCTGAACATGGTCAAATCGGAAGAGCAGGAAAATGTTCAGGCCAAAGCGGAAATGATTGCCGAAGAGCGGGTTCTGGACCTTCTGCTGCCGCCGCGTCCGGTGGAAAGAAATGTCAGCGATGTGCTTAAAGACAATACACAGGAAGAAGAATCCTTAAGCGCAACTCCCGATGAGGAGCAGATAAAAAAGAATGACGCCTCCAGGGAAAAGATGCGCAAGTGGCTCAATGAGGGCAAGTTTGACGAGAAGATGGTCGAGCTGGAAGTTTCCGAAACCAGAAGCGGGCCGATGATTGAAATATTTTCGGCTGCCGGCATGGAGGATATGGGATTGAACCTGAAGGATATGCTGGGCAATATGATGCCGCAGAAGAAAAAAAGAAGAAACGTCAAGGTGCCGGAAGCCCTGGAAATTCTGGAAGTGGAAGAGGCGCAGAAACTGATTGACATGGAAAAGGTGACCAAAACAGCCCTGGAAAGGGTGGAGCAGTCGGGCATCATTTTCCTGGATGAAATCGACAAGATCGTCGGCAGCGATTCGGCGCACGGGCCGGACGTTTCGCGCGAAGGCGTGCAGAGGGATTTGCTGCCCATCGTGGAAGGCTCCAATGTCAATACGCGCTACGGCATGGTCAAGACGGATCATATTCTTTTTATCGCTGCGGGAGCATTCAGTTCTTCAAAGCCTTCGGACCTGATTCCGGAATTGCAGGGGCGTTTCCCCATCCGTGTCGAGCTTGATTCGCTGGGCAAGGAAGAGTTCATCCGCATTCTAACTGAGCCGAACAACGCGCTGGTCAAACAATATACGGAAATGATGGCAACGGAAGGACTCAAACTTTCATTTACCGGTGAATCCATCGCCTCCATTGCGGAAGTGGCAACCGTGGTGAACGAAAGAACGGAAAATATAGGAGCCAGAAGGCTTTATACCATCATGGAAAAATTGCTCGATGATATTTCCTTTGAAGCGCCCGATATGGAAAAGAAGGAAATCGTCATTGACGCGAAGTATGTGGAAGAAAAACTTAATGATATAATAGAGGATGAAGATTTAAGCAGGTATATTCTATAAACGGAGAAAGCTATGGATCATATTTCAAATTCAATCGAGAGGGCGGATATTCTTCTGGAGACTCTGCCGTATATCAGGCGGTTTTACAATAAGACCATTGTCATTAAATACGGTGGTCATGCCATGGTGGACGATGAGCTGAAGGATAAATTCGCTAAAGACGTTGTTATGATGAAATATATCGGCATCAATCCCGTGGTTGTCCACGGCGGCGGGCCTCAGATAGGAAGCCTGTTGAAAAAGTTCGGCAAGGAATCGAAATTTATCCAGGGCATGCGGGTAACCGATGAAGAAACCATGAACATCGTGGAAATGGTTCTGGTGGGAAACGTTAATAAAGAAATAGTCGGCCTGATTAACCGGCACGGTGGAAACGCGGTGGGACTCAGCGGCAAGGACGGCAACCTGATTGTGGCGGAAAAATATTATCTGAATGAAGAAAAGGCAAAACACACGCCGCCGGAAATTATTGATATTGGTCTGGTGGGCAAGGTAAAGGATGTCAATTCGCAGTTGATTGTTTCTCTGGTACAAAACAATTTTATTCCGGTTATTGCTCCCACGGGAATCGGTGAAGCAGGCGAGACTTATAATATCAATGCTGACGTGGTTGCCGGAGAAATTGCGGCAGCCCTGCGGGCGGAGAAGCTTCTGCTCTTAACGGATGTAGCCGGTGTGCTGGACAAAAACAAACAGCTCATCAATACCATGACCGACAAGGAAGCTTTAAAACTGATTGATGACGGCGTTGTTGAAGGAGGCATGTTTCCCAAAATTAAATGTTGTCTGAAATCGCTTAGAGGTGGAGTAAAAAAGACCCACATCATTGACGGGCGTCTCAAACATGCCATTTTGCTGGAGGTATTTACCGATAAAGGAATAGGAACTGAAATCGTTCTGTAAATAAGCGAATAAGGAAGATAAATAAAATGATGGAAAAAGAAATAAAAGCTCTGGCCGATGAAAATATCATGAACACCTACAAACGATTTCCCGTCGTTTTGGTGAAGGGTGCCGGCGTAAAAGTCTGGGATGTCAATGGCAGGGAATATCTCGATTTCGCGGCGGGCATTGCCGTCTGCAATCTGGGGCATTCCCATCCCAGGGTGGTTGCAGCCATCAGTCAGCAGGCGGAAAATTTAATGCATGTTTCCAATCTGTATTACACCGTGCCGCAGGGTGAAGTGGCAAAATTGCTGGTGGATAATTCCTTTGCGGATAAAGTGTTTTTCTGCAACAGCGGAGCGGAAGCAAACGAAGCGGCCATCAAACTGGCGCGCAAATACGCCCATGAAAATATGGGAGCGGATAAATTTGAGCTGATTACCATGAAGGATTCCTTTCATGGCCGGACGATGGCCACGATTACGGCCACCGGACAGGAAAAATTCCAGTTCGGGTTTACGCCGCTTCTGGAAGGTTTTAAATATGTGCCTTATAAGGATCTGGATGCTCTGGAAGCATGTATCTCAGGCAAAACCTGCGGCGTCATGCTGGAGCCGATTCAGGGCGAGGGAGGCGTCAATATTCCCGATAATCAGTATTTGGTGAAAGTCCGGGAAATGTGCGACAGGCACGGAATTTTATTGATTCTGGACGAAGTACAGACCGGCGTGGGCAGGACGGGAAAACTTTTCGCGTATGAACATTCGGGCATCAAGCCGGACATCCTGACGCTAGCGAAGGCTCTGGGCAACGGCTTTCCCATCGGGGCGACACTGGCGACCGATAAAATCGCGAAGGCCTTTGTACCCGGAAACCACGCCTCCACTTTCGGAGGCAATCCTCTGGCGATGGCTGCTGCCCTGGCGACGGTAAAAACGATACTTGATGAAGGCATTCTGGAAAACTGCCGGAAAACGGGCGATTACTTCTTATCCGAATTGAAGAAGCTTCAGCAAAAGCACAAGATGATCAAGGACGTCCGGGGGAAGGGACTGATGCTCGCGGTTGAACTGGATGTTGAGAGCGCCGGGATTGTCAATGAGTGCATGGCGCGGGGATTGCTCGTCATTTCCGCCGGAGCAAAGACAATGCGCTTTGTCCCGCCGTTGATTATTACAACTCAGGATGTAGATCAGGCCATCAGGATTCTCGACGAAGCGATGGCTGCCATATAGGATCGCCGGCCATACCGGCTTCTGATCGAGATTGGTATTGCGGGTGTTGTATTGAGATTCCTGCAACAAAGCACATCTGATAACCATTTCATAACTTCCGCCGCGCCAGACAGTGGCGGAAGTTTGCTTTTTTGCTTGTGCGGGCAAAAAGCCGCAGGCACTCGATGTATTCTAAAATAAAAGCGATAATCCAACCAACTTTTTAAAATAAACTTTGCCGTTGTCAAAGAGACTCGTGATGTTTTTATTGACAGACACGATCAGTTTATTTATATTTCCCAAAACATCATAAATTATTTTCGAGGAGTGGCATGCCGTAAATATACGGTGATGACACGGGTGCGTTTAAGAATAGTTATATCTGAAATCGAACTCAGGTGAATAATACGAAGGAGGGATTATGAATCAAGGGAAAAGCGTCTGGAGAAAAAAGGCTGCCCGGCGGGGCGGCAAAATAAAAAAATACGCGGTTATGGTTATCTGTTTATTAACGCTCGCCACAGGCACAAACAGCTATGCCGACAGCACCACCTACGGCACCGGCAGCACAGCCACAGGTACTGACAGCACTGCTTACGGATTTAACAGCACCGCCAGCGGGGAAAACAGCACCGCCACGGGCTCTGAAAGCACCGCCAGCGAGGAACTCAGCACGGCCACCGGCCAAGCAAGTACCGCCAGCAGTCAACGCAGCACAGCCACCGGCGCAGAAAGTTACGCCGAAGGTAGAGACAGCACCGCCACTGGTTCTTTTAGTTACGCCGAAGGTTTAAACAGCACCACCACCGGTTCTGGCAGCTGGGCCCACGGCGATTCCAGCACCGCCACTGGTTCTTCTAGTTACGCCGAAGGTTTAAACAGCACCACCACCGGTTCTTTAAGCTGGGCCTACGGTGAAAACAGCACCGCCACCGGTTTTACCAGCTCTGCCTTCGGCGAAGACAGCACAGCCACCGGCGCAGACAGTTATGCCTTCGGTGAAAACAGCACAGCCACCGGCGCGTCCAGCACCGCCAGCGAGGAACACAGCACGGCCACCGGCCAAGCAAGTACCGCCAGCAGTCAACGCAGCACAGCCACC
>CAYMWM010000053.1:0-5769 GCA_964394185.1 uncultured Smithella sp. | reverse complement strand
GCACCACCACCGGTTCTTTAAGCTGGGCCTACGGTGAAAACAGCACCGCCACCGGCGCGTCCAGTACCGCCAGCGGAGCAGGTAGCACAGCCACCGGCGCAAACAGCGCCGCCAGCGGAGCAGGCAGCACCGCCACTGGCGAAGAAAGCAAAGCCAGCGGAGAAAACAGCACCGCCACAGGTTCTTACAGCGAAGCCACAGCCAATTATAGCACAGCCAGCGGCGCTTACAGTGACGCCACAGCGAATTACAGTACCGCCTACGGTTTTGCCAGCTCCGCCAGCAGCTTATACAGCACCGCCAGCGGCGCAAACAGCACCGCCAGCGGCGCAGCCGGCACTGCCACAGGGGCTTTCAGCACGGCCAGCGGGCAAGACAGCACCGCCTACGGGTATTACAGCACCGCCAGCGGGAATTTCAGTACCGCCATCGGCGAACACAGCACGGCCAGCGGCTATGCCAGCACAGCTACCGGTCAAAGCAGCACCGCCAGCGGCGTAGCCGGCACTGCCACAGGGGCTTTCAGCACGGCCAGCGGCTTAGCCAGCACAGCTATCGGTCAAGGCAGCACCGCCAGCGGATATTACAGCACAGCTCTCGGAGATATGAGCACTGCCACCGAAGATTACAGCACCGCCACCGGTCAGGGCAGTACTGCCACGGCGGATTACAGCACGGCTTACGGCTCTTTAAGTAACGCGACCGGCGTGAACAGCACAGCCGTCGGTTACGGCGCTATGGCCTCCGCCTCCGATACCGTCGCCGTGGGAAATAATGCACAGGCCACCGGCGACAATGCCATCGCCATCGGCAGCGGCGCGACAGCCACAGGATCGGTCGCGGTAGGTACGGGCGCTTCGGCGGCCAACGGCGGGTCGGCTTTCGGTGATTACAGCATCGCCACGGGGACAGGCAGTGTGGCCCTCGGAGAGAATGCAAGCTCGACGGGCAGCAATTCCGTCGCTCTCGGCGCCAATTCCACGGACGGCGGACAGAGCAATGTGGTTTCCGTCGGTTCGGCGGGAAATGAACGCAGAATTACGAATGTGGCCGCCGGGACTGCCAATACCGACGCGGTGAATGTTTCCCAACTCAACGCCATCTCCTCAAACATTCTGTCATCGGCAAATAGTTATACGAACACCGTCGCGGCAACCACCCTGTCATCAGCCAATAATTATACGGATGATGTCGCGGTTGTTACTCTGACATCCGCTAAAAATTATGCGAACATCGTTGCGGCGGATACGTTGATTGAGGCCAATGACTATACGGACGGCAGAATAGACGTCAACAATACGGGAGCCTATGCCGCTCCCCTGGCCACAGGAGCAAATTCAGTCGCGATAGGTCCCGGCGCTGTGGCATCAGGCAGTAACTCCGTTGCCCTCGGCACAGGCTCGACCGACGGCGGCGAGAATAACGTTGTTTCCGTGGGGTCGGCAAACAACACGCGCCGGATCACCAATGTTGCCAACGGCGTCAATAACACCGATGCGGTAAACGTTGCCCAGCTCAATGCCGGCGCGGTAAGTACACTTGCATCGGCCAATGCATATACGAATTCGCAAATTGACGACCTCAGTGATGAGGCGCACCGGGGCATCGCTGGGGCAATAGCCATGTCACGGGCGATGATGCCATTGAATGCCGGTGAATCAGGAGTGGCTGCGGGATTCGGAGCGTCGGGCGGTCAGGCCGCCGTCGCCATTTCCTTACAACACTATACCGCGAGTAACATCCACGTCAACGTCGGCGCAAGTTTCGATACTGAAGATGTGCAGGTGGGCGGTGGAATAGGCATTAAGTTCTAGGGAGAGCGTTTCGCTTCTGAAACTGCGTAATTACTAACAAATTAAGGCGATTGAGGAATTAGTCTTCAATCGCCTTTTTATTCTGCTATAAAGTTTTCTCTATAAATATAATCAACAAGTGTTTTATTGCTCAATCCGTTGGGATGGTAATCAAGCGGATGCACGGCAAACTTTTTTAAGGAATAATCGTCTTTGAAAGGCCTGTAGCCGTCAAGACACTTTATCCCTCTCTCGTTGCATGCACGGATGATGGCCGCATGGATGCTTTCAAACGGATAGCGCCCCAGCATATCCTTATGGAGCAGAGGATAAATCACCATGCGAAAAGATATTCCGCGATGGGCCAGCATATCCTTCATGGATTTGATTTCGTCCATTGTTGATAGAAATTTCTGCCTGTTGCTTTCCCTCAAATACATGTCTTTGTAGTTCCGTATAGTGAAATAGCTATCCCGTTGCATAATCCATTCTTTGCGCGTCAAAGAAAATAAAGCGCTCTTTGACAGGAATTTTGTAAGCGCATGATTTCCAATGTCATCATTCAGCCCGATAACATTCTGAAAATCGGTTACGCTCTTCTGTTTAACGCTCACAATTTTCGACACCCGGACATCATTTATATTATAAAAATATATAACCTCGTCTACTTCATGCCCGGATTCGGCGATTTCTTTACATATTTTTGTAATGTCCCCGATGTTTGCCCCGGCCTTGCCCCGGTTCTGAAAGTTGATTTGCCGGTATTGATTATTCAGGAGGTATCCCAATGTATCCGTTTCCGGCACGCCTTCCCCGAATGTAAACGAATCGCCAACAAGAGCCGTCTGCCTTCTTCTCTCCGGATTGTATCCCTGACGCCTCTGCTTTTTATCGTACATAACACAGTACCAGTATTTTCCGTCAGCAGGATTAATTTCTTTAAGCGGGAGCCGTCCGGAAGGATCGGATGGATAACAGTTGCCGTCTGTAAGATTATAAATTCCATCTCCGATTAAAACCACAGTCGCTGAGGATGAAAAATATCGCTGAGAATTTATCGTTCCCAGCCACATTTTATAACCGAAAAATCCGTCGATGTCTGTTCTTCTCACTATATATTCGGCAGCACAGATGGCAAGGCTAAAAGAACAGGCACATAAAACGATATTAATCAGAAAGTTCTTGTTGTTCCTGATGTCATGCATGCCATTGCCTTTTTTATTTATAAATTATAAATAATATTTCAAGTATCGGCGATAAATAAAAGGGTCTTTCCTGAAAGTCAACCGATTTTAATGATAAATATTTTTTCTTCATTCCTTCATATTGACAATTTGTTTTTATAAGAGTAATTTTTAACCAGGAGACAATGTAAAAAGTTAAAACCGGAGGTAAATTTTATTCAATTTAAAAGGAGGCTGTTATGAGAAAAACATTTTCAGTCTTGATGGTTTTAATGATGTTGCTGATGCTTCCTTCTATTTCATCAGGCGCCGCGGTCGGGCCTTATATCAGCGGTAATCTGGGAGAGGCTTTCATGAATGACAGCGATGTTTTGGTATCGGCAGGATCGCGCGATTCCGTGACCGTGGAATATAAGCAGGGCTTTGCGGGAAGTTTTGCCGCAGGATACAACTTTGGCATGCTCAGAGCGGAAGGAGAAATCGCATATCAGGCAAATAAAGCTGACTATAAATATCGTGAAGTCGATGATTATGATTATTATTATGACATTAATCATGATGCTGTTCATTATAATGAAAGTGATATGAAAGCCTGGTCATTCATGGTGAATTTCTATCTGAATTTTGAAAATTCATCTCCTGTTACGCCTTTCATTACCGCCGGAATCGGCATGGCGGATGTTGAATTGTTTGCGGTGAAAGATGACGTCATGGCTTATCAGCTTGGCGCAGGCCTTGCGTTTGAAATCAATCCTCACGTGAGCATCGATTTAAAATACCGCTATTTCATGACGGACGACCTGAATTTTGAAGGTTATGACGTTGAATTTTCATCCCAAAATGTTTATGCGGGACTGAGGTACACTTTTTAGCAGTCGGAGTGGGTTATTCAATCAAGCCGGAGGCCGGTGATATTTCTCCTCCGGCTTTTCTTTTGCGAAATTAATTTTCCGGCGATGATTGATATGTCCGGAATGGCCTAACTTTGCTCTGCCTGATACGTTCTTGACAATCACGATATTTGCAGGTAAAAAAAATCTTCAATTTTTATATAAATAAAGTTGAAAAACTAGTTTTAATAATACTATAATAATTCTTTAATGTGCATGGTAACCATTAAAATCATAATAGCGGAAAATGGTTTGAATGGACATTTTCAGAATATAAACTCAAACAGGATATTTCGGTCTTTCAGGCTGGAAAAAGCGGCCTTGACTGATATCGGAGGGTAAATGAAAAAGGATTTGCTGAGCATTTACGAACTGGAAAAATCTGATTTTGACATGATCTGGAAAAAAGCCGCAAGACTCAAGAAACTCCTGAAGGAAGGTAAGGAACACGCTTCCCTCAGGGGGAAAACCTTGGGGATGATTTTTGACAAGTCGTCCACGCGGACAAGAATATCCTTTGAAGCGGGAATGTATCAGCTGGGCGGCATTGCCCTGTTTCTGAATTCCCGTGATACGCAGATCGGCAGGGGTGAAATTATTTCCGATACCGCCCGCATGATGTCGCGTTATCTGAACGGGATTATGATAAGGACCTATGCTCAGGAAAGTGTGGAGGAACTGGCCAGTTATGCTTCCATTCCGGTCATTAACGGTTTAACAGACCTCCTGCATCCCTGTCAGATTCTGAGCGATTTGTTTACGATAAAGGAAAAGAAAGGGTCATACGATAAGCTGAAAGTAGCCTATATCGGTGACGGCAACAATGTCGCCAATTCTTGGATCGAGGCTGCTTCAAAGTTGCCGGTGAAAGTGGCGCTTGCCTGTCCGGAAGGTTATGATCCGGATAAAAAAATAATGGCCAGAGGAAAAAAGGAAGCGAAGGAAGGTATTGTTCTCTGCCGTGACCCGTTTGAAGCCGCCCAAAATGCCGATATTTTGTATACGGATGTATGGGTCAGCATGGGACAGGAATCCGAGCAGATTCTGAGGAAGAAAATATTTAAAAATTATCAGATTAACAAAAAACTTTTAAAAGAGGCAAAAAAAGACGCGATAGTCATGCACTGTCTGCCGGCGCACCGCGGTGAGGAGATTACCTCCGATGTCATCGACGGCCCGCAGTCAGTGGTTATCGATCAAGCGGAAAACCGTCTGCATGTGCAAAAGGCGATTCTGGAAATATTGCTTAAATAATTTGGTTAACACATTAATCCCGCACCGCGGGAGCAGGAGGAAAGAACAGTGGCAGTAAAAAAGAGGAAAGTTGTTTTAGCATATTCCGGCGGGCTTGATACTTCGGTTATCGTCCGCTGGTTGATTGAAACTTATAAATGTGAGGTTATTTGTTTTGCCGCCGATGTGGGACAGAAGGAGGAACTCACCGGGCTGAAGGAAAAGGCGATCAAGACAGGAGCCAGCAAAATTTACATAGATGATTTAAGGGAAGAATTCGCGCAGGATTTTGTCTTTCCGGCGCTCAGGGCCAACGCAATTTACGAAGGCACTTATCTTCTGGGCACATCGCTGGCGCGGCCCCTGATCGCCAAAAGGCAGATCGAAATAGCTAAAAAGGAAGGCGCTGACACGGTATCGCACGGCGCGACCGGCAAAGGCAACGATCAGGTGCGCTTCGAGTTGACCTACCTTGCCCTGAATCCGGCAATCAAAATTATCGCCGTATGGAAAGATGATAACTGGAAATTCAGGTCACGGGAAGAAATGATTGATTACGCTGAAAAATACAAGATTCCCATTCCGCTGACCAAAGCGAAACCCTACAGCGCGGACCGCAATCTTCTGCACATTTCGCATGAAGGCGGAATTCTGGAGGATCCCTGGGCG
>CAYMWM010000052.1:15428-22575 GCA_964394185.1 uncultured Smithella sp. | reverse complement strand
TCTTCAAGCTCCACCAGAGTGTTTTTGTCAGTGCATATTCCTTGAACATATAAATTTGGTGTTTTTATAGCTTCGATAGGGTGCAAAAAACCGTATTTAATAATTCCAAACGCAGAAACTTGCTTTACAATCTTATCGAAAAATTGGCACCATGACCCACTGATATTTTTTTTAAAAATATTTGAATGCATCTGTATATATATTCTTGAAAAATGCAGATCATCAGATGCAACTAGTTGGAATTGGGGATTTTTGAAATATCCATCTCCTTCTGGAAGAGCGTATATATTTAAAGATTTAATTTTTCGATTTAATTTAAAATGTTCTAATTTTTTTAATCCGGAATCCGAATATGAAAATGTTTTAAAATTTATTTTCTTATTATGTTCGTACCCACATTCTATTTTTTCCAAAGAAATGTTACATTTCACTGCCAAGTCATTTGCGAAATCGAAAAATTGTTCAACCCACTTATCTAGACAAAATTTAGAAAAATATAAGGCTGTACATATATAATATCTTTTTTCTGAATTAATTTGGTCAGTCATGTGAGACTCCTTCATTGTGGCTGAAGAAATAGGGGACGGTTCTATTTATTTCGATTTTTCGCTATTTTCACACTTATCGAGTCTCGGCCTCCCCCGTTCCTTTATCAGCGCGTCTATCTTAAATCGCTTCTGAACCGCTTCGATAAATTCGCCGCTCCCGTATATCGTGCGTCTGTCCATCTCTCCGCGCATTGATTTCTTCTTCTCCATCTTCGCAAGAACAAACTTACGGTATTCTCTCCTCACTTCCTGATTCTGAAATAATTCGTCGTAAATAATATGGTCATCCAGCAAAGCATCTCGCTTCCCGTAAGCATTCGCTTTATAACTGCTCCAGCGATATTCGTGCGGCTCTTTCACCATCCGCGCCCGCACTGGATTCAACTCAACATAACTGCCGCAAGCCAATAAGTATTCATCCTTGGATATCATTATGCTCTTAAACCTGTCCTGCCAGAAATGACCGGTTTGCTTATACTTCGTCTTAAAATACTGTGCGTAAGAAAGGTTAATCCCTTTCATGATCTGGGAAAGTTCGCCCCCAGCTTCGGTAACTTCCATTACCAGATGAACGTGATTGGTCATTAATACATAATGATAAAGCTTAAACAGATACTTCTCCTTATATTTCTTCAGTATCTCGATAAACTTTTTAAAATCAGCTTCATCTTTAAAGATGTTCTGCTTATTATTGCCCCTCGTCAGAATATGATAAACATATTCTTTTGGAGCGATTCTGGCTGTTCTTGGCATATCAAATGTTTATCAAATAGATTGATTTCTGTCAATAAATATCAATAATTAGCAATAAATAGAACCGTCCCCTTTTCGCAAAATAAAAACCAGCTGCTGGCTTTTTAATCGGACTAAAAAGTATTATTTCCCCTACTATCTTGATAACTTGTTTACCGCTTAATTCTTGCGGTACATGGTTATGACGCAGGCACCGCCGATTCCGATATTTTGCTGGAGGGCAATCCTCGCTCCCTCAACCTGACGGACACCGGCCTGACCGCGAAGCTGCCAGACAAGTTCCGCGCATTGAGCGATACCAGTGGCACCCAATGGATGGCCTTTAGAAAGCAGACCGCCGGAAGGATTGGTAACCACACGGCCCCCATAGGTATTATCGCCGTCTTCAATAAATTTTTCGGCAGTTCCCTCGGGAGTCAATCCCAGGGCTTCATACGTGATTAATTCATTAGCGGTGAAGCAGTCGTGCATTTCTGCCAAATTAACTTCTTCCGGACCAATGCCCGTTTCCTCATAGACCTCTTTTGCGGCTGCAGCCGTCATATCATATCCGATAATTCTCATCGGGCTTTTACTGTCGAAGGTGCTGGCAAAGTCCGTAGTCATGGATTGCCCCGCAATATACACCGGTTTGCTGATATTGTGTTTGGCGGCAAATTCATCGGAACAGATGATTGCCGCGGCAGCACCGCAGGTTGGTGGACAGCACTGCAGGCGCGTCAATGGCGGTGCCTGCATGGGGGAAGCCAGCACTTCTTCCAGTGTAACAAGATTCCGGAAGATGGCTCGTTCGTTATGTTCGGCGTGTTTTCTTGCTTTGACAGTTATCTTGGCAAATGTTTCATTTTTGGTGCCGTACTTTTTTTGATGCTCAATACCGGCACCGGCAAACAACTGGGCGGCCATGGGAGCATTCTCTATGGGAGGAACAATTTCGTACAGCTTTTCAAAAAATGTCTGCAAAGGTATCGGGCGGTCATTGAATACGATACCCAGTGCTCCGGGTGTCATCTGCTCAAAACCCAGTGCCAGAGCGCAATCAATCACTCCGGTGCCAACCGCCAGACGGGCAAGGTATAGCGCATTAGAACCGGTAGAACAATTGTTATTCACATTAAAGATGGGAATCCCCGTCATACCAACTTCATACAAAACTCTCTCACCGGCGCAGCTGTCCGCGTAAACCCACCCGGTATAAGCGTGCTGGATTTCCTTGTAATCAACACCAGCATCCTTAAGAGCATCCAATAGCGCCTCCTTGGCCATTTCCGTATAAGGTCTCAGGGCTTTTGGCGATGTAAACTTTGTCATGCCGACACCGATAACATTTACTCTTCTCATTTTTCCCCTCCATTTATTACGTTTTTTATTTGCTGGTTCTGTTATCCTGCTTGTTTATCAATTCCATGAGCTTCTTCATCAAGACATGTCCATCTGCAGATAAATGGATGTCTTTGATGTTCTATCGTTTGCGGAAGTTGAATTGAGAGTGGGAACCTGTGCTCTGTGAGAAAATCGTTCTTGCTGAGATAATCAGTCGGATTACTGAAAGTTAAGGAGATGCAATTGCATCCGGAAGAAAAGTCATTTACATTGACAAAAAATTTTATTCTGCTGTTTTTCATTGTTTTCTCTACCTTGCATCATCGTTTATTTGAAAGTAGTGAAACCGTTTCAGCCGTCTTGTTAAAAACTAATTTGTCGAATATGTTAAGTAATTAGAATCTTTTCGTTATTTATTAATCTTGTGTTTAAACCTATCCCCCTTAAAAAACACTCTTTCTTAAATATTATAACAATATCAATATGTTACAAAAAGTTCGGTGATGAAATTGTCCTATTCCAACTGGCCGGATAAAAAGTTTTCCGATGTTCTGAAACCTACCCCCACCCAAGAAACAATTAATCCGGCCCCGAGAAACTTTTTATTGGAGAAGCGGCATCATGTATTCAAATGATTCCGCTACGCTGCCCAGAGGTTTTGCCCCTTCTAGACCCTTAATAGCATTCCAGTTTTCCTGGATTTCTTCCGGTTTTATCGGACGTTTGCCGTCTCCGATAGTCACGCCCTTGGCACAGACAACAGCTGTACGGCTGTACCAGCCGGCTCCACAGTTGAAAATCATACCGGAATCCTGATTGGCTTCAGACGAGAGAAACAGAACAATAGGCATCACGTAATCCGGTTTCAGTTTGTTAAACAAATCCGGCGGCAATACATCTTCCGTTAGACGGGAAGCGGCAACCGGAGCAATAGTATTTGTCTTGATGTTGTATTTGGCACCTTCAATGTTCAGGACGTTCATAAGCCCGACCAGTCCCATTTTAGCGGCACTGTAATTGGCCTGACCGAAGTTGCCGTACAGACCGGCACCGGAAGTGGTGCAAACAATACGGCCATATTGATTTTCACGCATGACATTAAAAGCCGGTTTAGTTACGCAGAAGGCACCTCGAAGATGAACACTTTGGAGCAGGTCCCATTCATCTTCCGTCATTTTGGTGAAACTTTTGTCACGGAGAATTCCGGCATTGTTGATCAGAATATCCACTTTGCCAAAGGCATCAACTGCTTTTTTGACGATATTTTCTCCGCCGGCTACTGTAGCCACTGAATCATAATTGGCAACCGCCTGACCGCCCGCCGCTTTAATTTCATTAACAACCACATCGGCCGCATTATGACTGGCACCGGAACCATCACGGGCACCGCCCAGATCGTTGACGACCACCTTAGCCCCTCTTTTGGCAAATTCCAACGCATAGGAGCGGCCCAAGCCAGCTCCCGCCCCGGTCACAATTGCAACTCTCCCATCAAATCTGATATCCGACATATTACCCTCCTTGCAATCCCTGTTGTTATTAGATTTATTGCTTCTTCGACACCTTCCATTCTTTAAAAAAAGCGTTAATGTTTCACGTGAAACATTTTTATGAAACGGATATTAACGATTCAACCATTGCGAATACTGATACATTTTCGCCAATGCCTTAACGGCTTTTTCCGGCGTAATGAAGTTAACGCCTTTATACTTTTTGCTTTCAACCTCGGTAACTGTGCGCGTCGTATCATCATTGAGTAAATAAACGCCTATAATTGGTTTGTTATATTTCTCCATTAAATCTACCGTTTGTGCAATCGTTTGTTTCTCAAAATTTTCAATATAACGCATGGACTGCTCAATGAATGCAGAATCATATTTCTTGTCTACAATAGCGGTTGATTCCATAATGGCCCGAATCATTATTTTTCTTCCAATGATGCCCATGTGAATTATAGCATCACATGCAGGCCACTGAATCAATTCTTCAATAATTTTCATATAAGTTTCAGAATTCATATCTCCAACAACATCTATTGGATTGGCATGGCTCCAGAAAGGCGGTAATAATTGATTAATTTTGGAAATCACTTCTTCTGATAATTTTGGCACTCTTAAACCATTTTCTTCACATAAATCGGAGGCAACAACTCCCCATCCTCCTCCTAATGTTAAAATACCGACTCTATTTCCTTTAGGCAGTGGCAGTGAGGAAAAAGCCGCTGAAAGATCCAACAGGTCCATGGGACTTTCCGCCTGAACAATACCGGCTTGACGGCAAGCGGCCATGAATACTTTAATATCTGAAGCCATTGCTCCAGTGTGACTGGCCGCAGCATGAGAGCCTGCTGATGTACGGCCTCCCTTTAAAACAATTACCGGCTTCTGTTTACCCACCCGTTTTGCCGATTCAAAAAATCTCCGGCCATGTTTTACGCTTTCGATATAAAGAACCACTGTTTTGGTTTTTTCATCAACTTCAAATCCCTCCATATAATCTTCTATGGTGATCATTGCTTCATTCCCGGAACCGCAAAAAGCCCTTATTCCGATATCTTCCTTGGCGGCAAAAGCTAAAATCTGGGTACCCAAATTGCCGGACTGGGCAACCAAAACGGTTCCCCCCGCATTCGGCCGAACATGGGAACCGACACAATAAAGCGATATACATGGGTTACATATACCCATTGTATTGGGGCCAAGAATTAAAATCCCTGCTTTTCTGGCTTTTTCTACCAGTTCATCTTCCAGTTTCTTGCCTTGGGCACCTATTTCGCCAAAACCGGAAGTTATAAGTAATACATTCTTTATAGCCTTTTTCTCAAAGTCCGTTATTAGAGGCAAAATTTTATCTGCCGGAACCGTAACAACAGCGAGGTCAATCGGTTCAGGAATTTCTGTTACAGATTTATAAACCTTTCTGCCGTGAATTTCTCCACCCTGTGAATTCACCAGATAAATTTCTCCCTGATAATCTCCTGCAACAACACCCGAATACATCAAATGTCCCCATTTACTTATATTTGAAGAAGCTCCAACAAAGACAATTGATTTCGGATAGAATATATTGCCTATAGCTCTTGGTTTCACCGGCAAAGGCTTCATCTTTTTATCCGTTGTCTTTCCTAATACTATCAGAGCATCAACGGCGGTAACCCCGCCTTGAGCATCAATCAATAGAGGATTGATATCAATTTCTGTTATGTCCGACACCTCCATACCTATCCGGGACAAGCCGACAAGTGTTTTAACAAGAGCACTTTTGTCCGGAGCGCTCTCTCCACGAAAAGCGCCCAGCAGTTTCTGCGCATGCAATTCATCAATCATTTTCATTGCTTCGGCATCGTCGATAGGAGCAATGCGAAAAACGACATCTCCGATGGCTTCAGTAAAAATTCCACCTAAACCGAACATGATGGTAGGCCCAAACTGTTCATCATGGAAAAGGCCGGCCACAAACTCTCTTTTGCCTTCGAGCATTGGCTGAACGAGATAACCTTCCAAATCTTTTCCCGCCGCATCCTTTATATATAGGGCTGCGGCTCTGACGTCTTTCCTGCTTTTAAGGTTAAGCTTAACAAGACCTTTCTCCGTTTTGTGCGTCAGTTTTTCACCTAAACCCTTTACTACAACAGGAAAACCCATCTTTTCCGCCGTTTTTTCGGCATCTTCTATTGTTGCTACTACTTTTTCTTCAACAACAGGAATACCATAATTTTTTAATATTTCTTTTGATTCTGCTTCTGTTAATGACATTCTATTTTGAGTTTTTGCTTTTCCAATTATTTCTATTTTTGCCATTTCGCATCTCCATAATAATGCATTTTTTGAAACAAACTACATATTTCCTTTATTATTAAACACTTATCGACTTATTGGCGCAACTACTTTCCAGAAAAAATCAAAATACTTGTTTATTGTATCTGCAAGCTTCCATTTCATGCCATGGTAATGCCAGTTTTGTATATGACGCTGGACAATCATCATATAGAGGTCGGCAAAAAAATGCTTTTCGCTATCTGATATGATAGCCCCTTTCTCTTTTGCCTTTTCAACGATTTCGTTCATAATGTCTATTTCGGTTTCACGCTTATATGCTTTGCTGGCCATAAAGCTTTTCTGCGGCACGGTTATAAAAGTTGTCATAGCCAGATCGGGATTTTCATCAAAGAACTTCATGGTTGCCCAAAATAATCTTCTGAACATCTCGCGTATATCTTCTGTTCCTCCGAGATGAATTCTCATCACTGCGGCTAGTTCGCACAATTTTTCATCAATAATAGAAAAAAGCAGGTCTTCCTTAGAGGTGAAATATTTATAAATAGTTCCTGTACTTATACCGCTTTCTTTCGATATATCCCTAATATTAACAGCATGAAAATCTTTACGTGAAAATTGCCGTAATACGACCGGATAAAGACGTTCTTTAATTTTCTTGGGAACCTCAAGTCTTTCTGTTTCCATATTATCTTTCATTTATAATTTAATTAAAATCTTAGGTTATGGATATTACGAAATTTGTTG
>CAYMWM010000052.1:3236-15418 GCA_964394185.1 uncultured Smithella sp. | reverse complement strand
CAAATGTCAAGCGTAAAATAAAACATTGTTTCATTTTGTGTACAATTTCAATATTTATTATTGTTACGTTAATCTCTTTAACGGAACTATGTCATTGATAAAAAATCAATGACATAGTTGCATACTCTTAGCCAAGTCTAGCAAACTGCAATCTCTTCTCGCACATGCTTGTTGAGCTGCCCGGCACCCAAGCTTTCGGTTACCCTGCTTGAAATGAATGATACCCTGGCCTTTGTAGGAATATGGATGATCCGGTTTTAAAATTGCCGCTATTTGATAATCGTCTATTGCCCACTGGTACTGCCCCATTGCGGCATAAACATTTCCTCTGTTGTTGTATGCTTCGAAGTAATTTCCATGCAGGCCAATGCTTTTTTCATAATCTTCAATGGCCTGCTGATACTGACCGATTTTAATGAAAACATTGCCTCTGTTATTGTATGCGCTCCATTCTTCCGGCTTCAGCCGAATGGCTTCATTAAAATCTTCCAATGCATTCTGATAATTGCCTTCTTCATTATATACATTGCCCCTGTTGTTATAAGCTTCGGCATAATCATTTTTTTTCTGAATAGCTTTTGTATAATCCCCGATGGCCTCCTGATTTTCACCTATAGCCTCATAGACGTTCCCTCTGTTGTTGTAAGCCTCCGCATAATTAGGAGATAAACGAATTGCCTCATTGAAATGATAAAGCGATTCTTCATACTTGCCTGCTTCAGCCAACTGAGTAGCAACGTGGTAATGAGCTAATTCATTATCTTTTGTTACCTTCAAAGCGTGTTGCCAAAGGGTTTTATCGTTTTCCCAGTAACCGGATTGATTCCATGTCATAATTGATAATATTCCCAACATAATAACACCGGAAGGAAATAATATTTTCTTTCGATTCTTTTCATCTTTAAATAAACGGGGAATTCCCCACGCCATCATGATGGCGATACCTACAGATGGAAGATAGGTATAACGGTCCGCCATTGCAAATGCGCCGACTTGTACAAACCCGATGACAGGAATAAGTGTTCCCAAATACCAGCTCCAGCCTACGAATAAAAATGGAACTCTCCTGATAAAATATAGAATGAAAGAAGTAATGACGATAAGAATAATGGCACAAATTAAAAAATTCTTCACTGCAATGTCGTAATCATAGTGATAAAATGCAGACAGTTTTGCCGGCCAGACAGTTTTTTCCAAGTAAGCCACGAAGGCAACGACGCCTTTAACAAAATCTTTATAAGACGGTAAAGCAGACACTTTGTTTATCCATATCTGCGTCCATAAAGTTATTATACTGACAGTAATGGATAATATTATAAAAGGTATCTTTTCTCCAATAAGCCTAACCTTCATTTTAAATTTTTCTTTGACCGGATTATCCATTGCTCCCTTCCAGCGACCCAGCGGCCAGAAATCCAAAATCATCATCACGAAGGGCAGGGTCACCATCATGGATTTGGACATTAGAGCCATTGCGAATAAGATTAAACTCATAAAATATGATGTTAGTTTTTTCCTCTCAGCATAGAATGCATATGCGTGGACACTTGCCATTCCGAAAAACATGCTTAAAACATCCTTACGCTCTGCAATATACGCTACCGATTCAACTCTCAATGGATGAAGTCCGAAGAATGCGGAAACAAAAGCTGATGACCATAAATTATTCGTAGTTTTATTTAAAAAAAGAAATAATAAGATGACAGAACCGATGTGCAAAAGCAAACTGACAAAGTGATGCCCCGCAGGATTTTTTCCGAATATCGTGCAATCCATCATGTGTGAAAGCATTGTAAGAGGATGCCAATTTCTATTTACGTAAGCTGAAAATGCCCATTTTATCGTTTCAATATTGATTCCCGACTGAACATAATTATTATCTGTAATGTATATACTATCATCCGCCTGAAGGATAAAACCATTGCCGATAATCCTCCCGAAAGCGGCAATGCATGCAAAAATCAAAACTAAAACTACAATTTTTGTACCATTTTGATAATGACGCATGTTATACTCCCCCTAAAACAGGCGAAATAAGATTTTTTATTCGTACCATAATCCCTCAATTTATATCCATAAGACAATATATGGATTTCCGGAATGTTTCCGCTGCGATGAAAGCACCAGCTTTTTATCCCATCATTCCGACATCCTTTCCCCGGCTCCTTTATAAAAACAATCCTGTCAATTCCTCATTCTTAATAACTCTCTTTTCAGGTAATTAATTGCCGCCTCCAGCAGACAGATGCCTTGCTTCTTTTCGAATTTCCTTTTACATCCCTGTTACACCTTTAACACTAAAGATGTCCTTTCGTAAGCTGTCCTGTTTTCACAGATTTGTTTCTTTTTACTATATTTTTATTTCTGACAATTCTTACAATAAAATGTACTTCTTCCCCCCTGCTTCATCCGGCAAATGACTCCACCGCAAACCGCACAGCGCCTTCCTTCTCGTCCATAAGCCGTCAACTCCTGCTGGTTTTCTCCCTTGCATCCATACAAATCACGCCAATCGGAAATTGACGTGCCTCTCTTTTTAATCGCTACATTTAATATTGTTTTCGCCTGACGGCAGATATTTTCCCATTCTTCCTTTGACAGGGTTGCAGCTATTCGTTCCGGATGAATACCGGCCCGATGTAATATTTCACAGGCATAGATATTCCCGACACCCTCGACCGCCTTTTGATCCATGATGAGCTTTTTAATGCCTATCCTCCGTCTTTCGTTTTTTGCCATGAAACCTTTTAAATCAAATTCTCTCAAAATATCCTTTGAGGAATCGTTTTTCAAATATCCAATTATTTTGACCGTTGCAAAACGCCGAGGGTCAATTAAAAAGATATGACCATCGCCAAATGACATTCTCCAGCGACTGTGCTTCGGCTTTGTTGAATTCTTCTGCCAGAACAATCTTCCTGTCATACGTAGATGGATTAATAATATTTCCCCATTATCAAAGAGAATCGTCACCGTTTTTCCCCTGCGCTCAATCGAAATAATAACTCGTCCTTTAAGATTTTTAATCCCGGCGAGCTTTTTGTCGTAAACTTCACTCATCAATATCTTCCTGCCACAAATCGTCTCACGCAATTGTCTGCAGAGCGTCTCTACTTCAGGCAATTCGGGCATAAACCATCTCCTTTCTTTTGCTGAAATCCGTTTTTATCCTCACGAAATACTTTCTCTTCTTACTAAAAATAAATTTCTTTGCCCATTTCTTTTTCTGTTCAGCGAAAATTGTCCTCAATATGAACTATCCGCCTCCCTTCCGCGTGATGAGACGCGAATGGAACATCCTTGAGCGGCATCTGTCGTTCATACCCATTTTTTCAATACGCTTCCTTTATTTTTCGTAGTAAAAGCTTGTGTGCCATTATCGTATTCATCATGGGCTAATGTAGATTCCACGAGGCCTGCAGGGTTATTGCATATATGTTTTTTCGTTTTTTACAACGATTTATTCTAACAATACTCCGGTAAAATAATGTCGCTGAGACCAATATTTTTTAAACAGTCGTCGCTCAGAAAAACTTTTTTGCATTTTTTTCTGCTAAAAATGCAAAAAAGTGTTGACAAAAATTTTTGTATGAGTACATTCGTAAATGAGATGTGAAAATTTTTTTGGGGAGGGAAACCCTCAAAAGGAGGAACGAATGGAAAGCGAGACCCTGTTTAAAGAGGAGGAGGAACCTCCTGGTCATTTGACCGGTCTTGTTAATGCTAAAAATAATGTAAGTGACTTTTTGTTTATCAATGCCGAATTTTCTCAACCCTACCCTGCTAAGCAAAAGTCAAATAGTGTTTTATTTCCTTTTAAAGATTCCGCCCGCTCCCGCATCTTCCGAACACGCAATTATCCCGACATCACCCGTCTCGAATGGTTCGACTGGCGCTGGCAGTTACGCAATGTTATCCGGGATGTTGACACCCTTTCTCAAATATTGAACCTTTCGGATAACGAACGTCAGGCGATGATGCACCATTCCGGCGCATTGCCTGTATCCATCACACCCTATTATGCCAGCCTGCTCGACGCCGATGATCCTTCCGATCCTCTGCGCCGGTGTGTTGTTCCGGTGGTGGATGAATGTCTGCATACCGAGGGAGAAGAGGAAGATCCCCTTTGCGAGGATGTGGATTCTCCCGTGCCGGGCATTGTCCATCGTTATCCCGACCGCGTGTTGTTTCTTGTAACCGATACCTGTTCCACCTATTGCCGCTACTGCACCCGCTCTCGTATTATAGAACGAAGTGCACATCGTTTTTTAAACTATGAAAAATGGAACAAGGCCTTAGAATATATCGCCGGTAATAAAAATGTCCGGGACGTTCTTCTTTCCGGCGGCGATCCCTTAACCCTGCCCGATGAAAAGCTGGAATGGCTGCTGGCGCGACTGCATAAAATTTCGCATGTTGAACTTATCCGCATTGGTACGAAGGTACCTGTTGTTCTTCCCCAGCGCATTACACCGGTTCTGACGGCTATGCTTAAAAAGTATCATCCGCTCTGGATTAGCATTCATATCACCCATCCAAGGGAACTGACTCCCGAGATGAGCGCTGCCTGCATTCGTCTGGCTGATGCCGGTATACCTCTGGGAAGCCAGACGGTCTTGCTGGCCAATGTCAACGACGACGTTGCCATTATGACCAGGCTGGTGCAGGGTCAGTTGCAGATCCGTGTCCGTCCCTATTATCTGTATCAGTGCGATCCCATTCCCGGCTCTTCCCATTTCCGGACGCCCATCAACAAGGGATTGGAAATTATTCAGGGTCTGCGCGGACATACCACAGGCTACGCCGTTCCTACATACGTTGTTGACGCTCCCGGCGGCGGCGGCAAAATTCCTTTGCTTCCCGAATACGCAATCGGATGGGAAAACGGCGCCTTGCTGTTGCGCAATTACGAAGGCAATATTTTCCGCTACCCCGACAATCACGCCAAATTGAAGGATATTCATTAATTTATTTCAGGGGGTAGTATTTCACCAGTGGGTCGTGTCAGTAAGAAACTTTTAATCGGTCTCACCTATGATTTGCGCGACGACTACCTGAAAGAAGGATACGACCTCGAAGAAACAGCAGAATTCGACTTGCCGGACACCATCGAAGCTATTGAAAAGGTGATTTTAGATAATGGATTTGAGACTGACCGCATCGGAAACATCAAGGCTTTAACCCGTCGGCTGGCCAAAGGAAACCGCTGGGATCTTGTTTTCAACATTGCCGAAGGTGTTCACGGTTATGGCCGTGAAGCACAGGTTCCCGCTCTTTTGGAAGCGTTCAACATCCCCTATACTTTTTCCGATCCCCTCGGCAACGCCGTCACCCTGCACAAAGGCATGACCAAGCAAATTCTGCGCGATCTGGGAATACCAACACCGGATTTTGCCGTAGTTAAATGCATGGAAGACATTTCAATGATCAACCTTCCCTTTCCCCTTTTTGCAAAACCGGTGGCCGAAGGTACAGGGAAGGGCATCACAGCGCTTTCCAAAATTACCAGTCGTAAAAATCTGCATAAGATCTGTAAAGAGCTTTTAAAGACTTTCCGGCAACCGGTGCTGTTGGAAACCTATCTTCCGGGACGGGAATTCACCGTGGGAATTCTTGGAACAGGCAAGGATGCGCGCGCCCTCGGCGCTCTGGAAGTCATTCTTAAACCCAACGCGGAAAAAAATGCCTATTCCTACGAAAACAAGGAACATTACGATAAACTGGTCGAGTATGTGCTGGTCAACGATGAGGAAGCCCAAAAAGCGATGGAAATTTCTCTTATGGCCTGGCGCGGTTTGGATTTGAAAGACGCCGGACGAATTGACCTGCGCTCCAATATTCACGGCGTTCCTCATTTCATGGAAGTAAATTCCCTTGCCGGATTAAATCCGGTTCGTTCAGACCTGCCCATTTTGTGTTCTAAAATAGGAATGAGTTATCATAAGCTAATCAGCGCCATTATTAAATCAGCCCTGAAGCGCGCGAAAAAATAATTACTCGTAAAGGCCGGTTAGATACTCTTGAAGGAAAGCATTGTAATTCTGCATAGTGATATTTCACCTGATGCAGGTCAGGATGAACTGGACTGTCTTATACAGGCGCAGGCAATCGCCGACGCACTGTGCGCTCTGAACTATGATCCCGTGCTTCTGCCTTTTGAGCTTAATCTGAACAATACAATTAATATACTTCATTCCTTAAAACCACGGGCTGTTTTCAATATTGTGGAAACTCTGGATTCCAGGGGCAGTCTGATTCATTTTGCACCTGCTGTTCTTGATGCTCTTCAAATTCCCTACACCGGTTGCCCGACACAGGCCATTTTTCAGACATCCAACAAACCTTTGGCAAAAAAAATCATGCATGATGCCGGTATTGCCACACCGGATTGGATAGAACAAAACGGTTTCATCTCTCGTCAAGATACTTTCTGGAAGTTTATCATTAAGTCATCCTGGGAACATGCCTCCATCGGTCTTGATGAAAGCTCTATCATTAACTATACAGATAAAGCGGATATGTTAAAGGCAATGACGAGTCGCGAAAAAAAACTGGGAGGTTCCTGCTACGCTGAGGCCTACATTGACGGCCGAGAATTCAATATCGCTCTCATCTCCGATAAGTCCGGTGTCAAGGTTCTGCCGCCGGCTGAAATGCTTTTTAAAGATTATGCCCCGGATAAAATGAAAATTGTTGATTATAAGGCAAAATGGGATGCCGATTCCTTTGAATACAACAATACAATCCGAAAATTTGATTTTCATGACGACGATTCCCTGTTAATATCATCTTTGAACAAAATTTCCCTTCAGTGCTGGAATATTTTTTCCCTTAACGGCTACGCCCGCGTCGATTTTCGTGTTGACAAACAGGGCAAGCCCTGGGTATTGGAGGTCAATACCAATCCCTGTCTATCGCCGGATGCGGGTTTTGCGGCGGCACTGGAACAGGCCCAAATAAAATATAACGACGCTATCGGTTTAATCATTGATAACGCGTTGACATCATTTTAAGGAGATATTTGTGAAGTGTTAAAAACCATAGTTTTTCTTTTCTTTTCCAACTTATTCATGACTTTTGCCTGGTACGGCCATTTGAAAAATTTTAACAGTAAACCATTACTGTTTGTAATATTCTTTAGCTGGGGTGTTGCTTTTTTCGAATATGTTTTGCAGGTTCCAGCCAATCGGATCGGTTTTCAATATTACAGTCTGGCGCAACTCAAAATCATTCAGGAAGTCATTACCATGATTGTTTTCGCAGGTTTTGCGATTGTTTACATGAAACAACCGCTTAAAATGGACTTTCTCTGGGCGGGATTCTGTCTTGTCGGAGCCGTTTACTTCATGTTTCGCGACGGATTGCCGAAAATACAGTGACCCTTATGAACAAATTCTCATTCCGCCGTCAAATAAAGTCTTCCGATATTGAAGCGATTGCCGATATTGTTGAATCCAGCGGCTTTTTTTCTGATGAAGAAATCGAAATAGCAATAGAACTGGCTGAAGAAAAGCTTGACCAAAAAGAAGCCTGTTCCTATCAGTTCTTATTTGCCGAAGAGGAAGAGCGCCTCATCGGATACACCTGTTATGGCCTTATTCCCGCAACAACTGCCAGCTACGACCTATACTGGATTGTCGTCGCACAGGACTTGCGCGGACATGGATTGGGAACACTTCTGATGACCGAAACACAGAGGCTCATCGGGCTTAGCGGCGGCAAACAAATATACGCTGAAACATCATCCCGCAACCAGTACAAGCCGACTCACAATTTCTATGAAACTTGCGGTTATAAAAAAGAGGCCTTTTTAAAAGATTTTTACGCCCAGGGCGATAGTAAAATTATTTACGCTAAGGTCCTTGAATAAAAGGGAATAATCCTTTTTCTCATATATTTAATAGTTTTTATTCCTTGCTTTTTCCTCAATAATTCGCTAGAGCACTGCCAGAATTTTTACGGCTTGTTGACAATATTAATTTATTATGGAACGCAAGGAGGTTCATCTCATGCGCCTGTTCCCTAAAGAAGAAAATTTCTTTGAATATTTTGAGGAGTTAGCCAATAAAATCTTAGAAGGCAGCCGGTTTTTCCTGGAAATGACTCAAAAGCGCGACTATTCAGCCGCCAAAGTTGCAAAACTGAAGGAAATCGAACACGAAGCGGATGTCATAACACATAATACGTATGAAAAAATGCATAAAACCTTTCTGACGCCGATTGACCGCGAGGACATTTATGCGCTGGTTAACAAGATGGACAGTGTTATGGATGTCATTGAGGCAACCGGCATCCGTATTCATATGTACAAAGTTAAAAAACCTGATGATGAAATAATCAAACAGGCACAAATTCTCTATGAAGCTGCAAATAAGATCAAGGAGATCATTCATGGTCTGCGTGACATGAAAAATTCCAAGATGATTCTTGACGGATGCGTCGAAATCAACACGCTGGAAAATGCTGGCGATGTTGTATTAAGAACTATTATCACGAATCTGTTTGAAAAAGAACATGATGCTATCGAGCTCATAAAATGGAAAGAGATTTTTGAACGTCTTGAAGAAGCAATTGATGTTTGTGAAGACGTCTCTAACATTGTGGAGGGAATCGTCCTGAAACATGCTTGATTCAATGGCATTTGTCATTTTTCTGGTGCTTGTCGCGCTGGTATTTGACTTTCTCAATGGTTTTCACGATTCTTCCAATTCAATTTCGACAATCGTTTCCACTCGTGTCCTTGCTCCAAAATATGCTGTTATATGGGCGGCCTTTTTCAATTTTATGGCCGCATTTTTTATTGGTACGGCCGTCGCTCATACCGTCGGCCGGGGTATCATCCATATTGACATCGTTGATAATCTGGTGATTTTATCCGCTCTGTGCGGCGCAATTGCCTGGAACATCGTTACATGGTATTTCGGCTTGCCCAGCAGTTCGTCCCATGCTCTTATCGGCGGCCTCATCGGAACGGGTATTGCCAAAGGAGGTATCGGCACTCTCGTCTGGACAGGAATCATCAAAACAACGCTCTTTATATTCTTATCACCTATGATTGGTATGTGTCTCGGGTATGTGTTTATGATGATGTCTCTTTATCTCAATCGCAATTCCACCATAGCAAAAACGGATAAAATCTACCGCAAGTTGCAATTTATTTCTTCTGCTGTCTATTCCTTAGGACACGGTATGAATGACGCGCAAAAAACAATCGGGATTATTGCTGTTGTGCTCTATAGCAAGGGACTTATCAACTCCAGCTTTAACATTCCCTACTGGATCATCATCATGTGTTACACCACCATCGCATTGGGAACGATGTTTGGCGGCTGGCGCATTGTGAAAACCATGGGAACAAAAATCACCAAGCTTCAACCCATCGGAGGATTCAGTGCTGAAGCCGCTGCCGCCTGTTCAATCATAGGCGCCTCAATTGGAGGCATCCCTGTCAGCACAACCCACACAATTACCGGTGCAATTGTCGGTGTCGGTGCCAGCAAAAGACTCACTGCCGTGCGCTGGGGTGTTGCCGGAAACATTATCTGGGCCTGGATTTTAACCATTCCTGTTTCTGCTCTTATTTCCGGATTCACTTATTTGTCTTTAAAATATTTCTTCTTTTAATCTTCCGTATTTGCAAACCGGTTTTTCAAAATACTATTGATAAATTTTCTTTTTTACCGTAAATCTATTTTAATTTTTAATGTATTTAAAATTTAAGGAGAGCCTTATGGCCAAAAAGTTATTGCCATTTTCGAAAACGCAAATCGAAAAAATACTCAAAAAATATCCGACGCCTTTTCATATTTATGACGAAAAAGCTATCCGGGAAAACGCACATGATTTTAAAAACGCCTTTTTCTGGAACGACGGTTTTAAAGAATTTTATGCCGTTAAAGCCGCCCCCAATCCCTATTTACTGAAACTATTGCATGCGGAAGGCTTCGGCGCCGATTGCAGTTCGCTGGCGGAACTTATGATGGCACAAAAAACCGGGATTACCGGCAAGGAAATCATGTTTTCCTCTAACGATACGCCGGTGGAAGACTTTCGTCTAGCTAAAAAATTAAATGCTATCATCAATCTGGATGATATCAGCCATATTGCATATCTGGACAAATATGCCGGGTTGCCTTCCTTGATTTGCTTCCGCTACAATCCCGGTAAGTTGAAAAAAGGAAATTTTATTATCGGTCATCCGGAAGAAGCAAAATACGGCTTTACACGGGAACAGCTTTTCAAAGGCTATAAAATGTGCAAGGAAAAAGGCGTAAAACGCTTCGGCATTCACACCATGGTTGCCTCCAACGAGCTTGATGCCTATTATTTTGAGGAAACAGCAGAAATATTGTTTAAACTGGTAGCCGAGATATCACAAGAACTGAAAATTAAGTTTGAGTTTGTCAATATAGGCGGCGGTGTAGGGATTCCCTACCGGCCTGAACAAAATCGCATAGACCTAAAAGCAATGAGCCGTGGTATTAGAAGACAATATGAACGAATCATTGCCGCCAACGGCCTTGCTCCCATTAAGCTCTACACGGAATGCGGCCGCTACATCACAGGCCCATACGGCTATCTTGTGTCCCGTGTTTTGCATATTAAAGACACCTACAAGAAATTTGCCGGATTGGATGCCTGTATGGCTAATCTGATGCGTCCGGCACTCTATGGCGCATATCATCATATTACCGTTTTGGGCAAAGAACGTAAAACTCACAACGCTATCTATGATGTTACCGGTTCGCTTTGTGAAAATAACGATAAATTCGCTATTGACCGCAAGCTGCCCAAACTGGATTCGGGAGATATTATTGTCATTCACGATGCCGGCGCTCATGGATTTGCCATGGGCTTTAATTATAACGGAAAACTCCGCTCGGCGGAATTACTTTTGAGAAAAAATGGTGATGTGATGCAAATCCGCCGTGCCGAAACAGTAAAAGATTATTTCGCTACTTTGGATTTTCAGGGAGTGAAAAAATTCAAAGTTTAATCTAAAATCAATAAAATGAATTTTTGCAGATGACCATTATGGTCATCTGCTTCTGATAAAAGCGGGCTTATCCTGCCTGTGTTTTCAGTATGATATTAAAAGAAATTTTTCCCTAATCCACCTTCTAAATAATCCACAAGAAATCTTGCTATATCCTTACTATTTATGATAAATATTTATTCGGTGGAAACATTTTGGAAACAGGCTATTTATACAATTTACAAAAAGTAGTATAAATATTTATTATAAATAAATTTTCCTATGAGTATATTTGTTTCCGGCATCATCGGATTTACATTTATTAGTTTCTTTTTGCGTTAGTTTCAGGAAACTAATTCTAAGTAGGCAAGATCATGGCATCCTTTTCAGATATTCTCAGGGCGGCGGAACAGGGAAACTCTGCTGCCCAGTATAACATGGGACTGATTTACCGCAAGGGAGATCTTGTTCCTCAGGACGATTCCGAAGCTGCCGGATGGTTTTTAAAATCTGCCAAACAAGATCATGTCAAGGCCCAGCTTAATCTTGGGTGGATGTATCAGGAAGGCAAGGGCGTTGCGCAAAGCAATACTAAAGCCGCGAAATGGTATCTTAAGGCGGCCCAGCAGGGCAATGCACATGCTCAGTTCAATCTGGCTTTAATGTACCACAAGGGTGAAGGAGTCCCCCAGGACGACATTGAGGCGGCAAGATGGTTTTTGGACTCTGCCCAACAGGGCATTGCCAATGCCCAGTATAATTATGGAGAAATGTGCCTGGAGGGATTAGGTGTCCGTCAAAGCGATTCCGAGGCTATAAAGTGGTTCCGTAAAGCGGCAGATAAGGGACACGAAGATGCCAAGGCAAAACTGGAAATTCTGCGAAAAAAAGCAATTTCTGTTCAAGAGGAAGATGTCAGAGAAACCAAACCGTATAGGAAAGAGATTGATTCCCAACGTGTCACCACAGAACCAATACATGAAAAGATTCATGAAGAAAAAAAGGCTGTTAAGAGAGATGATTTCAAGGAACCAGAACCCTACAGGGAAGAGATAAAACCACAACCTGCAACTGCCGAAACAATTCCGGAAACTATTCAGGAAGAAAAAATAGAAATCCCTAAGGAAGAAGTCAAAGAACCAGAATCTTATCGGGAAGAGATAAAACCACAACCTGCAACTGCCGAAACAATTCCGGAAACTATTCA
>CAYMWM010000052.1:0-3136 GCA_964394185.1 uncultured Smithella sp. | reverse complement strand
GGAAGAAAAAATAGAAATCCCTAAGGAAGAAGTCAAAGAACCAGAACCTTATCGGGAAGAGGTTGAATCCCAACGGGTAACTGTCGAACCAATCCCAGAGATAATTCCAGAAGAAAAAATTGAAATTCCCAGGGAAGATGAAAAAGAAATCGCGGCCAAACAATATTTGATGGCAGCTCACCAAGGACACGCCATTGCCCAGTTCAATCTGGGTTTACTCTATCAAAAAGGTGAAGGAGTTCCCGAAGACAATACCGAGGCTACAAACTGGTATCGCAAGGCTGCCGAACAGGGACATACAGAAGCTCAGTTTAATCTGGGAGTGATGTATCAGGACGGTTTAGGCACTCCAAAGGACGACGCGAATGCCGCGATATGGTATCGTAAGGCTATAGAGCAGGGACACAAGGATGCACAGGACAGACTTGATATTATGTTTCTGGAAGAAAAAGCTACTCCGCAGAATAACGATGAAACTGTGCGATTGTATCGCAAGACCGCCGAACAGGGAAATGCGGAAGCTCAGAATAGTCTGGGCATGATGTACAGAAAAGGTAAGGGCGTTGAGCAGGATTATTCAGAAGCTTTAAAGTGGCTTTTAAAAGCAGCAGAGCAAGGAATTATTGAAGCTCAATTCAATCTTGGAGAAATGTATCAAGCGGGTTTAGGTATTCCCAAGGACGATGCGAACGCCGTAGTCTGGTATCGTAAAGCCGCCGAGCAGGGACATGTGGATGCGCAATATAATCTGGCATTAAAATACTTCTTTGCTGAAGGTGTCGCACAGGACTTTACAGAGTCGGTACATTGGTACAGCAAGGCTGCCCAGCAGGGGCACGTGGTCGCCCAATTTAATCTGGGTAGTCTATATCACGACGGTATCGTCGTTCCACAGGATTATACTGAAGCGGTAAACTGGTATCTTAAAGCAGCCGGACAGGGACATGAAAAAGCAAAGATCATGCTGGAAATAATATATCAGGATAGCAACGGCGCTCCCAAGGACGATGCTGAAATTCTCAATTGGTACCTTCAGGCTGCCCGGCAGGGCATCGCGAATGCTCAGTATAATCTGGGAGTGATGTATCAAAAGGGCAAAGGCGTTTCCAAAGACAATAACGAAGCGTTAAAATGGTTTCGCGAGGCAGCACAGCAGGGACATGCTCTTGCCCAATTTAATATGGGTATGATGTATAAAGACGGTGTGGGGGTTTCCATAAACGATACCGAGGCTATCAATTGGCTTTTAAAATCCGCCCTGCAGGGATGTACAGATGCACAGTGTAATCTGGGAGAAATATACCAGGATGGGTTAGGTGTTCCACGGAGCGATGACGAGGCTGTAAAATGGTTTCTTAAGGCGGCTCAACAGGGACACGTAATGGCCCAGTATAATCTGGGATTGAAATATTTTTTCGGTGAAGGCGTGGCGCAGGATTTTGGTGAGGCTGTAAATTGGTATCTCAAATCGGCAGCGCAGGGAAACGTTATTGCCCAATTTAATCTGGGCGGTATATACGAAGAAGGGATTGTTATTCCCAAGGACCTTGCCGAAGCTGAACGGTGGTATAACATGGCGGCCAAGCAGGGACATGAGAAAGCGAAGTACCGTCTGGAATTGATGAACAGAAAGAACTAAATGGTCTGTTGAAAAACGCTCACCTGCTGTGTTGCGCTGCAAACCGCACCGCTCAACGTATTTCTATATACGCCTCGCGATACGGTTTTGGCGCGCCTTGCATCTGAGCATATTGTAAAATCCTGCGGATTTTACCGGTAAGGTAAGTGTCTATTTATTATTGCGCCTCCCTGCGGGAACGCACTCCCGGTGAACAGCCCTGAAATTTGGTTTTTTCAATAATCCCTTTAAAGCGCCTCCTAATGCTAACCGTATACAATTCATGTATTCGATGCTTTTCTTCTAAAAAATCTCCACAAGAAATCTTGCTATATTCCAATTAATTATGATAAGCATTTTTGCAGTGTTCATTAAATTTTATTAAACTTTTGTCATTGTAAGAAGAATATAACACGTGAATATTAAAACAAATTGTGCCATAGGCGTGTTCGATTCCGGCATTGGCGGTCTGACGGTTGTCCGATCGCTCATGGAACGTCTGCCTTTTGAAAATATCATTTATTTCGGTGATACGGCGCGGGTGCCCTATGGCATTAAATCGGTGGAAACGATTAATCGTTACGCGGCGCAAATTACTGAATTTTTGATTAAAAAAGACGTAAAGTTATTGATTGTTGCCTGCAACACCATGGCGGCAGTCGCCCATCAATCAATTATTAATTTGTCCCCCGTGCCTGTACTGGAAGTTATAGACGCGAGCGCCCGGATGGCCATTCAATATACAAAGAATAAATCCATCGGCGTCATCGGCACGCCGGCAACGATTAACAGTAATGCTTACGCGAGAGCTATCAATCTTTTGGACAAAGAAGCGAAGGTTTTTTCGCAGGCCTGTCCTCTTTTCGTGCCTCTGGTGGAAGAAGGATGGTTTGATCATACGGCGACAAGACTTATCGCCCAGGAATATTTAAAACCGGTCATTGCCGAACAGGTGGATGCGCTGGTTCTGGGTTGCACTCATTATCCGCTTTTAAAACCATTGATGCAGGAGATTATGGGAAAATCCGTAAATCTGATTGATTCGGCCGAAGCAATGGCCGATATCGCCGCTGATTTGATTCATAAACAAAACATAGGCAACCCAAATTGCATTCCGCCCGATTATACTTTTTATGTAAGCGATCTGCCCTATCGTTTTCAAACAATTGGCGAACGTTTTCTGGGACGAACGCTGGGCCGTGTGGAATTAATAAGCCTTTAGGACAAAATTATGATGAAAATTCTTCTTGCAGGCTACAACTTGGATTATGACCTCATCCGGACGCTGAAAAACAAAAGCGGTCTGAAACAGGATTTAACACCCGAAACCATTTCGGCCGCCTACGCGCGCATCAGCCGCTCACCGAAACCCATCAACGAGTTGCGGGAAATTGCCTGCGAGGAAGTGGACAAGGCCCGCCAATCCAACCGCAATATTGTTTTTGAAATGGGGCATAGTTCGGTCGCCGAACACGCCGTATTTAATATAGACGTCATCGGCGTGTCCCGTCTGCTGGT
>CAYMWM010000051.1:21375-22956 GCA_964394185.1 uncultured Smithella sp. | reverse complement strand
TAGAGACATCGCCATGCACATTGCCGCGTCCAATCCGTTGTATGTGCGTCCGGAAGAGATTCCCGAGGCGGCCATGGAACGGGAAAAGGAAATTTACCGCTCTCAGCTGCGCGAGGAAAAGAAACCGGAAAAAATCTGGGACAAGATCATCGAAGGAAAGCTGAAAAAATATTACGAGGATGTCTGCCTGACCGAACAGAAATTCGTCAAGAATACGGACATTACGGTGGGAACGCTGATCAGTAATATGATTGCGAAAACTGGAGAAAATATCATTCTGCGCCGTTTTGCCCGTTTCCAACTGGGCGAGGAAATAAAGCAGGCATGAGCAAAGCGCAGAAAAGGGCTTATAAAAGAGTTCTTCTGAAACTCAGCGGGGAAGCACTGCTGGGAAAACAGTCATCCGGTGTCGACCCGGACGTGGCCAATTTTATTGCCGGTGAAATAAAATCCGTTTCATCGCTGGGAGTCCAACTGGGCATTGTCATCGGCGGCGGGAATATTTTCCGCGGTATCGAGGCCAGCGCCAGGGGAATGGACCGCACAACGGCTGATTACATGGGCATGCTCGCAACGGTAATCAACAGCCTGGCCCTGCAGAGCGCGCTCGAGGAAAGAGGCGTCTCCACCCGCGTACAATCTTCCATCGAGATGAGGGAAATAGCCGAGCCTTTTATTCAGAGGCGGGCGATGCGTCATCTGGAAAAGGGAAGAATCGTCATCTTTGCCGGAGGTACCGGTAATCCCTTTTTTTCGACGGATACGGCGGCGGCGCTCCGGGCTGTGGAAATCCGAGCCGACGTGATTATGAAAGCGACGAAAGTTGACGGTGTTTTTGATGCGGATCCTGTCAAAAACGTAAACGCAGTGATGTTTAAAAAAATAAGTTATATCGATGTTTTGACAAAAAATCTTAAAGTCATGGACGCGACGGCAATATCGCTTTGCCGTGAAAATTTGTTACCGATTATTGTTTTTAATATGCAGAAAAAGGGCAATATCCGCAAAGCGATTTGCGGACAAAAAATAGGTACTTACGTAGGAGAATGATATGAAAGAAGTTGTTTTGCAGAAGTTTAAGGACGAAATGGAAAAAACAATCGGTGCTTTAAGCAAATCTTTCAGCAGAGTAAGAACCGGCAGGGCCTCCATATCTTTACTGGACGGCATTAAAGTTGATTATTACGGCACAGCCACGCCCATTACACAGGTGGCCAATGTTTCCGTTCCGGAAAGTCGCCTGATTTTAATTGTTCCCTGGGATGTTTCCGTTATCAGTGCGGTCGAAAAGGCCATCCAGAAATCGGATCTGGGCCTGACGCCTTCCAATGACGGCAAGGCCGTGCGCCTTTCCATTCCGCAGTTGACGGAAGAGCGGCGCAAGGAACTGGTCAAGACCGTCAAAAAGATGGCGGAAGAGGGAAAAGTAAAACTGCGCAACGCCAGACGTGACGCCAACGAGGAAATGAAGGCGTTGAAGAAGGATAGTAAAATTTCCGAAGATGAGCTTTTCAAGGCTCAGGAGGAAGTCCAGAAACTGACGGATCAGTACATCGAAAAAACCGACAAAGTCCTGGCGGT
>CAYMWM010000051.1:0-21365 GCA_964394185.1 uncultured Smithella sp. | reverse complement strand
GAAAAGGAAATCATGGAAATCTGATTCCGTCTGAATATGTAAACGAAAATGGGGAGTCGCAAACTCCCCATTTGTTTTTCTGCTGGTTAGAAAGGCCGCTTTGTTATATAAGCTTGGTAAATTTTAAAAATCCGACGGCGATTTCACAAAAGAAATTGCCGGTAAAATCCCGATAGGGGTGCTGGAGTTTAGTTCGTGATAGATATTGATACCGATAATCTGCCCCGTCATATCGCCATCATCATGGACGGCAACGGACGCTGGGCGCAGAAACACACGCTGGGCAGAATACGGGGGCACCACAAGGGCGCCAAATCCGTGAGAACGGTGGTGCGGGCGTGCCGGGAAATCGGCATCCAATATCTGACCCTCTATGCCTTCTCCACTGAAAACTGGGAGCGTCCCGACGAAGAGGTTCAGGCGCTGATGCGGCTTCTGGAGGAGTATCTGACCAAAGAGGTGGACGAACTGAATCAGCAGGGCATCCGGCTGACGACCATCGGGGACACAGCAAGGCTCAATTCGGCGGTTCAGAAGAAACTGAAGGAAGCAATGGAAATCACCCGGGCCAATGACAAAATGACGCTCAATCTGGCGCTCAGCTACGGAGCGCGCGACGAAATCATCCATGCCGTAAAGAAAATTGTTCGGGATCATCAGGACGGTAAAATCGACGCGGGCGGCATGGATAAGGATGTTTTCAGCAATTATCTGTATACGGCGCATATTCCCGACCCGGATTTGCTCATCCGCACCAGTGGCGAGTGCCGCATCAGTAATTTTCTGCTCTGGCAGCTGGCTTACGCGGAACTGTATTTTACAAAAGTGCTGTGGCCTGATTTCGGCAAAGATGACCTGTTCAGGGCGATTGCCAGTTATCAGAAAAGGGAAAGGCGTTTCGGCCTGACAAGCGATCAGTTAACGGAAGATCATTAAATACATTAAGAAGTGAAGGGTTGAATCTATGTCTGTAACGGGCAATGCGTTTATCAAAAGATGGCTGACGGGCATTATCCTTGTGCCGCTTTTACTGCTGGTAATCGGATTCGGGCCGGTTGAACTTTTTGCCGCCGTCGTGATTCTGTTTACCTTCGGCGGTGTGTGGGAATACAATCACATGGTTTTCGGGGAAGGGCATAAACTGGAGAAAACCGAAGGCCTGATTTTATCCATCGTCATTCCCGCACTGGCGCTCACGGGAAACAGCCAGTACATGATTGCGGCCCTGGTCTTTGCCGTCATGATTGTATTTATGCTGTTTGTTCTATCCATAAAAGAACCGAAGTTCGATGTCTCATCCGTCACCAAAGTTATCTTCGGTATGATGTACATTCCTTTTCTGATGTCCTATTTTATTTCTTTGCGCATGCTGGAAAAGGGAATCCTGTGGATTGTGTTTGTACTGGTGCTTGCCTTTATCGGCGATACGGTTGCCCTGTATGTGGGAAAATATTTCGGGAAACATAAACTGGCCCCGATTGTGAGTCCCGGCAAAACCGTGGAAGGCCTGATCGGGCTGGTTTGCGGAAGCACCGCGGCCTGCGTGGGATTTGCTTATTTCTTTTTGCCGGAAATGCCGCTCGGACACATCGCTGTTCTTGCCTTTACCGGCAGCATCATCGGACAGCTGGGCGATATTTGCGAATCGGCCTTTAAACGCAACTATGGCCTCAAGGACGCCGGTTCCATTCTGCCGGGACATGGCGGCATTCTGGACCGTCTGGATTGCCTCCTATTCATAACACCTTATGTTTATTACTACCGGATACTGGTGATTGGATAAATGAAGAAGATAACCATCCTGGGATCAACAGGTTCAATTGGCGTAAACGCACTCGATGTTATTGGAAAGAATCCGGGGAGTTTCCGCGTGACGGCTCTTGCCGCCGGCGAAAACATCAGTTTGCTCAAAACTCAGATAGAGAAATTCAGGCCCAAAGCGGTTTATGTCAAAAACAAGGAACTGGCGGACCAACTCCGTAATTCCCTGAAAGCTCCCAAAGCGGTTAAAATCGTTTATGATGATGAGGGGCTGAAGGAAATTGCCTCATGGCCTGCGGATATGGTTATTTCCGCCATCTCAGGTTCCGCGGGACTGGTGCCCACCCTAGCTGCAATCGAGGCGGGCAGGGACATAGCGCTGGCCAACAAGGAAACCATGGTTCTGGCCGGAGAAATCGTCACCCGGACAGCGCGGAAAAAATGCGTGAAAATCATTCCGGTGGACAGCGAACACAGCGCCATATTCCAGTGCCTGGAGGGAAACCCCCGCAAAAACCTGCGCCGCATCATCCTGACAGCCTCAGGCGGCCCGTTCTTTAGATTGACAGAAGCTCAGTTAAAGAAGGTAACGGTTGAGAAGACCCTGAAACATCCCAAATGGAAAATGGGCAGGAAAATTACCGTGGATTCCGCTTCCATGATGAATAAGGGGCTGGAAGTGATTGAGGCAAAATGGCTTTTTGGTGTTGACATTGGCGCCATAGATGTTTTAATTCATCCTCAGAGCATTGTTCATTCCATGGTGGAATTTGTAGACGGGGTCTGTCTGGCGCAGATGGGGGTCCCGGACATGAGGATACCCATTGCCTTTGCCCTGATGTATCCACAGAGAATGGTAAATGATATTGCGCCGCTTGATTTGATAAAAGAAAAAAGTCTGGAATTTTTTGAACCGGACAAAAAAAAATTTCCCTGTCTGGACATCGCCCGTCAGGCGGGTATCTGCGGGGGAACGGCTCCCGCAGTTCTCAACGCAGCCGATGAAGTTGCGGTAAGCGCCTTTATGGAAAAGAAAATTCGCTTTATGGATGTGCCCGAAATAATAGAAAAGGTTCTGAGCATTCATAAGGTCATTTATAATCCCTCGCTGGAAAATATTCTTGAGGCCGATTTATGGGCAAGGAGGGAAACTGAAAAAACAATGGAAAGGATGGCATCGTGATCACTACTATAGTTTCTTTTATAATTTTGTTGGGAATTCTGATATTTGTGCATGAATTGGGTCATTTTCTGGCGGCCCGGGCTGCCGGAGTCGGCGTTATTAAATTCTCTCTTGGTTTCGGACCGAAAATATTCGGTAAAAAAATTGGGGAAACGGAGTATGTGCTCTCCTGGATTCCCCTTGGCGGATATGTCAAGCTTCTGGGCGAATCGGGGGATGAGGAACTGCCGCCCGAAGACGCGAAGCGGTCATTTTGCAAACAATCCGTCTGGAAAAGAATCCTGATTGTGCTGGCCGGGCCTGCTTTCAATTTCTTCCTGGCTATCCTGATATTTATTGTCGTTCAGATATACGGTTTGCCCAATCTGACGGCGGAAATCGGCAAAGTGGCGGAAAATTCAGCAGCATCCGAAGCCGGTATCATGCCTGGCGATAAAATTGTTTCCATGAACGGAGAAAAGATTGGATTTTGGGAAGACATAAAGGGCATTATTACCGCATCGAAAGAAAAACAGATCGAAATCATTGTGGAACGAGAGGGTAAAGAAAAACTTTTCCTCGTAAAACCTAGAATAACCAAGTCAAAAAATATGTTTGGTGAGGAAGTGAACGAATACCTTATGGGGATATTACCTGCCGGCAAAACCATTATTGAGAGAAGAAATCCCTGGGACGCCATCCTTTCTTCAATATATAAAACATGGGAAATAAGCAAACTCACTGTCCTTGCCGTCGTGAAGATGCTGGAAGGCGTCATTTCACCGAAGACGCTGGGTGGACCAATTTTCATCGCCCAGGTTGCCGGCGCCCAGGTCAAGGAAGGCATCATTCCGTTTGTTCTATTCATGGCCATTCTTTCCATCAATCTGGGGGTCATCAATCTGTTCCCCATACCGGTTCTGGACGGCGGGCATATCTTTTTTTACCTGATTGAAATGGTCACCCGAAGGGAAGTTAGCGTCAAAGTCAGGGAAATGGCGCAGCAGATAGGATTTGTCTTTTTGCTGATGCTGATGCTTTTTGTGATTTTCATTGATATTGAAAGGCTGAATATCAAATTTATCAACGATATTATGAAGATATTTAAATAAATCATGCTGACACTGGCCTTTGACACATCATCCAAGTCCGCTTCTGTTGCCGTATTGCGCGATGATGTTATCCTGTACGATGCCCTAATCAATAACGGCCTGAATCATTCGGAGGTGCTGCTGCCCGCCATCGAACAGGCGTGCGCGCAGGCCGGAATCAAAATTGAAGAGGTTGATTTGTTTGCCTGCACCATGGGCCCTGGCTCCTTTACCGGACTGCGAATCGGGGCAGCCACGCTCAAGGGATTTCTGCTGGCCGCCGATAAACCGGCGGCGGGTGTTTCGTCGCTTGCCGCGCTGGCGCTCAATGCGGGAAAAACTTCAAAGAAGATTTGCTCCATCATGGACGCGGGACGCGGTCAGGTTTACACGGCCAATTATAAATATGATAAAAACGGAATTCTGAAACAGACCGGTGATGAGCGCATCATAAATCCGGCTGACGTGAACCCGGACGTGAAAAAAGAAGTGGTCATCATGGACAGCGCCGCCGCCCGTTATGCGGATATGATGGCGCTTGATAAAAATACTATCCCCGCGCAACAGTATATCCGGGCTTCCTGCGTCGGTATTCTGGGGCGTGAGAAATACGCCCGCAACGAACTGCTCAATGCCGAAACATTCGCTCCACTCTATCTGCGCTCGGCCGACGCGCAACTCAAGACAGCCTGATACAATCAGGTATTCTTCAGCCCCGATTTCTCTGAATTACATCTTGAGAATTTCAAGTAATTTGTATATGAGAACTGCCGGCCAAACCAGTGCTTTCAGAAAACCCAACACGCCTGTCCAGAATGAAGTTTGAGTGCTGAATGAAATAAATGGCCGCGCCGATAAATGCCAGTCCATAAATGCCGCCGAACGCTTTATGACTTTTCATAGATTCCTCCCTGCTCTCTCCATTTAAGTTTAATCTCAGTAAGCAATATATAGAGATAAAATACGATTATCGAATTGATGCCGAATACGATGCCAAATAAAAACCAGACCCATGGGGTTAACTTTTCTTCTTTTGAATCAAATAAAAGCCATATTCCGCAAATCAAATTTGTTAATATTAAAGCAATAACACTTACCCATACCAGCGACGTGGCGGCGTTTGCCATTGCCTCGGGAGGCGTGGATAACATCAGCTGCCGCTTATAGATTTGTGTAACAAACGGTACAGCCCATACCTTAATAGCGGTTACGATAGATAAAATGAGCACAAATTTTTCTACTCTTTTCATAGTCATTTCCTTTCTAAGATAATTTTCCCGGCGGATTCAAACTTGCAGATTGAACCCGATTTTTCATTCATCTGCATTCTGTTCTTGAAACGAAATATTTTGGAAAATGTGGGCAATTTATAACAGAAGAAAACAAATGGTTCAATCAGAAAACTGTCCGGCGAATCCGGCAAACGCCTTCGTGCCTGCCGGATGATTGAAGCCATAGAATTGTTGCCGGGCGGTCATGGCGTTTATTGAGGGTTGAAGTCCGGTATTGTTGTCGGGGTTTAGGGTTTGATGAAGAAGCCGGTTGTTTAATATGATTACCATCCGGGAGTGAGGAGCATATACCCCCGGATGGTAATTATTTAAATATACACAGGTCAATTCAGAAGATAAGCATACCTTTTGCCATCAAGTCTTTCGACATAACGGTCGGTGTCATCATAAGCCCAAACCAATTCTTTCTTCGGTTTTGTCTCTGCAAAGATTCCATCCAGAAAATTTACAGCAGCAACATTTTTCAGAATCGGATCGATTCGGTTTAATACCAGGATGCTTTTTTGTCTTCCAAATTGCAAAGCTTCTGTGTACGAATTCATAAAAATATCAACATTACCACGATTTTTGCGAGCGGTCCGGTCTTTGACTATGAAAGTACCAAGATTATCTATTTTAATTTTGGTTCCCAATTTCAGTCCTTTTCGCTCCAAGTCCCTCGAGACAGCTACGATTCCGGGCCTGACGATTTCTCCGGAAGCTGTCTTGCCTTTATTATGGTAACACTCCTTCAATGTGTACGCTGTCAGTGATATTTTGATTTCCTCCGCCCATACACTACCGGAAGAAATACACAGTATACAAACTCCTAAAAGCAAAGCTCTCGCTACTAATAGGTTTATTCTTGTCATAATTGCCTCCTTGTGTTGAAAAGAGCAGAATCGCTCTTTTGCACAGATTGGGTTATGGCTACCTTTGCCTACCCGTAGCTCCTCTATATAAACACTCTTGTGAAAGAGCGGAAAACGCCATTTTATCATAATTGACCCTTGCTGATTCAAACCGGGGAATAATTTCAGAAAAATCAGAAGAAAAGGGCTTATGATAAAAAACGCGCCTTGCACTTAACAGAGTATATCTTGTATGTCAAGACAATTTTGACCACAAGATATTGTGTTATATTTCGATAAGTTGGCCGGCATGAAAGATGTCTTTTCCGGCTTGGGAGGGAATTAAGAGAGCTTCTGTTTTTGTCTCAAAGTTCAGCCAAGTCGAAAAGACTAGGCTGAACTAGATTTAAATTGGCAAAGCATCAATACCAACACCCCGGCAAAATGTCAACCATTTTGTCACTACAAATGTCAATATATAATTGTTTAATTACAAATACATACAAAAAATTAATCATTAATAATGTCACTAAATATGTCACAATATGACACAGCCTCGAAGGCCGGGATGACGTGTTGCGGGAAACAGGATACAAGGGCGTTATTGAAAAACCAAACCGGGTGGGTTCAATCTGTAACGATTGAACCCACCGCTTGCTTGCATTATTTTTCATTTGAGAATGTTAATCAACATTTGTTTTTGCTTCTCGGCCTCAGACCAGAACACAAGATGCATGATGACCATAACGATCATGAGAATTCCAAGATAACCGGGGTTCAACAGTTCAACGAAGCTTTCCCTTGAGCCAATCATAATGGCGCACGCCAAACACATAAAGATGATGACAATAATAGATGGCCGCATTTTTACCAAGACCGTAACGCCTGATGGTCCTGGTTTGTAGCTTCCACAAACTACCGCCAATAAATCATTGCCATGAAGACTGCGGCGCATGATTTTAAACCCTTCCTAGGAAACCTTGCCCTGGAATGTCCGGTGCTTTCCAAAAACACTCGGAAACAATTTCTCCGGCTCTGTTTCCGCCTCCAGCTTTGTTACTATTTCCTCGAGTGTTATGGATGTTTCTATCTCAAAAGAATCATATAGCCAGAACTTCATTCCATTTTCCCTCTGTGAACCCTTGGCGAGTTCAATCTTGCAGATTGAATCCGGTTTTTCATTGATCCGCATTCTTTTCTTGAAACGAAAAATTTTGAAGATTTTGGGAAATTTATAACAGAAGAATACAAATGGTTCAATCAGAAACTTGTCCGACGAATGTCGGATGATTGAACTCACTGAAAAGGGGCTGATTAAAAAATGTTCAGATGCGCGGCGCGCGAGCCATGAGGAATGAGACGTATTCTGATGGTTCCATTCTCGGGCTGTTCAAAAAGGCTTAGAGACAAGGCGTGCGAGGACCGGGAAGCGCAGCATATATTTTAATATGTGAGCATCACGGCCCGGAGCACAACGCAGTATATGAGCCTTTTTCAACAGCCCTTCATTATGTTGCTTTGATTTTGTTCAGCAGATCCCACACTTTTTTGTTGTTCGGATTCTGGGTGAGCACGACCTGAAGGCGTTCGATGATGTCGTCGATTTTGACGATATTAGGATTGGACAGGAACAATGAAAAATAGGCATTCGCCAGATTATAGTTGGTTTCCTCATGCAGGGGATTGACTTTGAGGGCTTTACGGTAAGTAAAAATAGCCTGTAAATGATTTTTGGTGATCTCGTAAACGGAACCCAGATCATTCCACGCGTCGGTGTTTTCGGGTTCCCATTTTAAAACATCCTGAAAATTCCTCAGCGCTTCGGCGTAATTTCCGTCCTGAAAGTTGATTCTGCCCAGCTTGTGCAGGGATTTGGTGTGCTTGGGATTTATCTCGATTATTTTTTCATATTCTTCCGCGGCTTCATCATACATATCGTGCCGGTCGTATAACGCCGCCAGACGGAAACGGGGTTCGACGGCAACAGGATCAATCTCGATGGCTTTAGTGTATTCGTCAACGGCATTGTGATAATCGCCCTGAATCTCCAGGATATGGGCGATGTTCATGATGGCTTCGATGTTGTCGGGCTTGACGCTCAGGGCTTTTTCGTAGCATTTTTTGGCGGAATCGATCATGTCCATTTTTTCGTAGACATGTCCCAGATTGATGTAGAATTTGGAGTTGTTCGGTTCCAGTTCCGTCAGATACTGAAAACATTTCAGGGCCTCGTTGTAATCCCTGTTTCCCAGATAGGTAAAGCCCCAGCTGAGATAATCTTCAGTGGACACGGTGTCTTTCTTGATATTTCTGGTTTGTTCAACGGCCATTTTTTGATTATCTGGAAAAGTATTAAAGATATTCCGGGTATTTTTCCCCTTAAAAATCTTTATCCGTTATTTATTTTTATTATGACGCAGTGTCAGTATTATCCGGGACTGTTAAATCTCTTCAAAATGACATTCTTCACATCAAACCACATGGAAACCGGATCAGCCATGGATGAATGCGTCAGCGCCGGATTTCCCTTCAGGATTTGCGCCGACCAGTACCCCGCCAGTTTATTTTTATTTTCATTATTGGCCGACTGCGCCTGTTTGATAACATGAGCAGGGATAGCCAGCTTGATTTTCTGCTGGCCGATCATGACGTCTTCGTATTCTTCCTGCGGTTTTTCTTCCATCACCGGTTCCGCGGCATCAGCAGGTGCAGCCTCGGCCTGAGGCGGCGGCGGAGGAGGCGGCGCAGGTCTTGCAGGCTCCAGACCTACGCCCGTCGGAACAACGGAAGGTCTTCCCAGAGGAACCGTCTTGGGTTGAATCGGCGGCGGTACCGCCCTGACAGGAGCCGGTTGAGGCGTCACGACCTTGGGTTCGGCACGTCTGGGTTCTTCAACAGGCGGCTGAGCGGGAGCCACAGGAGGCGGCCCAACAGGCGCGGCTTCTTCCATCATTTGGGGATGAATGGGTTTCCTTACGAAAGCAGGCCGTGCGACAACGGGTTCCGCAGGTTTGGGTTCTTCCACAGGCGGCGCGGGAGGTTCGGGTTCCGGCTCGGGCACCACTTCCTTGAGTAGAACCGGTTCAGTCGCTGCCGCGACCGGTGCTACAGTCTTTTGTTTTTCTACTGGAGGCTCGGGCGCTGCCACAACCGGTTCAACGGGTTTGGGTTCTTCTATAACAGGCGGCGTGGGAGGTTCGGGTTCCGGCTCGGGCACCACTTCCTTCAGTTCAATCGGTTCGGGTGCTGCCACGACCGGTTCAACAGGTTTGGGTGCTTCCACAACAGGCGGCGCGGGTGGAGCAACAGGTTCAGGTTTTGGCGCTGCCACAACCGGTTCAACAGGTTTGGGCGGTTCCACAACAGGCGGCGCAACCGGCCTTGCAGGCGGAGGCTGGGGCGCTCGCGGCATAGCCTCCATCTGGGGAGGAATCGGCGCAGCCTTGGGAATTTCAGGTTTGGGAGCGGCCGGAGCCTTGGGCGCTCTGGGTGCCCTGGCAGCTTTTTCGGACGGTTCTTCTTCGACACGCCTCTGGGGTTTGCTGGTCTTGCCCAGTTTCTGGAAGCGGTCGGCAATGGCAGACGCCACTTCGGCCGATATGGTTCTGAATTCGTTGGTTTCACCGGCTTTCATGCAGAGTTTGCAGATTTTATTAATCAGACGGGGAATCCCGTGTTCCGAAAACTCCCAGATGACGGGAATGGCTTCGTTTTCAAATATTTTCCGGTCCGCGCCCGCAATCTTGAGCCTCGATTCAATATAATCCTTGACCGCGTCCTGGGAAGGAAGTTTTTCCAGATGGCCGTAGGTTCCGATTCTCTGGAACAGATTGGCGCGTTTGGGATGTTCCAGTGTCTTGGCGAATTCCATCTGTCCGACCAAAAGCAGCGTAAAGAGATTGCGCTCGTCGTCCTGCATGTTGGTCAGAAGGCGCAGGTCGTCCAGGTTGGACGGGGACAGCACGTTGGCTTCGTCAATGACAATGACAATCTTTTTGCCCTGATCGGCTGTTTCGAACAAAAGATTATTGAATATTTCCAGCAAATCGACCTTTTTCTTTTCCAGGCATTGTTTGCCTGTTATCTGGCCGATGATTTCCCGTAAAAGCTGTATAAACGAAAGAGCGGGGTTGGTGATTAACGCGACTTTATATTTTTCCGGCTCCAGAGAGTCAATGATTACACGCAGGGAAAGAGTTTTACCCAGGCCGACTTCTCCGACGATAACGGTGAGGCATTCATTGCCTTCCTTGATGGCAAAGATGGTTTCCGAAATGACATTTTCCATGGATTCATGGCAGTCCACGTACATTGACGCATCGGGAACATTGTCGAAAGGCGGCTTGGTTAAATTCCAGTAATCGCAATACATCATTCTTCTCCTAGAAAACTATTATAAAATATATAACCTTTAACCTTCACTATGAGATTCATAAAAACAAGTTCTTTATTCATTCTTAAACGGGGCGAATTCGGAATCATTGCTTAAATACTCCAGTATATCTTCCAGCAGAAACCGCCTCATTCTTCCCAGTTTGTAACTTTTAATCCTGTTTTCATGGACAAGTTTTTGTAAAAAGCTCCGGCTGACCTGAAGCATCTGGCAGACCTGATTCGGCGCCAGCATTCTCAGAAGCAGGGAGTCGCTGAAACGGTAATTCAGGGAAAGCCTTCCGTCGGGCGTCACTTTTATATCCAGAGCCGGGTCGCTTTTCGCGCCGCTGAGCAGTTCCTTGATATATTCCGACTGCTGCAACAGATCCGACTGTTCCTTGGTCATGATGATTGAAATAACAGAGGAGGAATTGTCGAAAAACTCCTCCACGATCTTTTTATCGGGCAGTCCGCTGCTTTCAAAGTCCACGGCGCTTGACACGACATCGGCGGGAATGGCTTCGCTTGCCTGCGGCTGCTTCTCAGCTTCACGAAATTCCGGTATGGTCTTGTCGGCTAATCCGATATTATTTTCGAGGGTTACACTGCTGACCACTAATTCGGGAGTAACAGTTTCGCTGACTTCCGGTTGCGTGATTGCCACTTTGATTTCCGGTTGTGCATACTCTCGACGTCGTTTTACAATGCAAATTTTTTCCATATTACCCCTGCTAATCTTTAATTACAGAAAACAATTACTCATGAAAAAACCTGGAACCTGGCAGGTTTTTTCGATAAAATAAAAAAAAATCAAAAATAAGTACTTACAGTTACCTTCATTAATAGTTTATTAATCTTATAAAAAGACTTCTAATTGTATTGAATAAAAAGCTTCATATTCCAATCCTTAGCAAAGGAGGTTGGAAGTTAAATCTAACTTCTTTAAAATGTAGCTTATTTATTAAGTTAAATCAAGATAATTTTGATGTTCTATGGGCTGTTGACCGGATGCGCACCCCGTAGGAGAGGACAATTTTTGTAGCGAACGGTTAAAAACCGTTCCGTATTGCGCAGAAGACACGCAGTAATCAGGATACCGGCCTCATTGTTATGACGACATGAAAGTTTATTCTGTCCGGGAGAAGGGGAATTTTCACTTGACCGTCAGGCTTTTTTCTCCGAGGCGCAGCGGATAAAGAGTGGCAAAGAGGCAAAGAAGCAGGGCGAGGCCAAAAGAAACGAAAGACCACAGGATACTTATATAAGAAAGGCTCCGCCCCTTCAAATCCGCCATGAATATTTTATAGACCGGACCGGCCTCCAGAATGATGACCACCGCAATCAGGCCGAAACTTAAAATCATGTAAAGCAGCCCGCCGAAGCTGGTAACGGAATTCACCGGATTTTCCGATTTGAAATCGGCGTATATAGCACCCAATCCCGTCGCCAGCCCGACAATGGCGGGAACGAGGAAAAAAGTCGTTATGGCGGACAGAATCATCATGAAATTGGAAACCCTCAAAAAATAGTTGGAAGCGACAATCAGAATTTCCGCGAGAATGATCAGCGGGATGTAATAGACAAAAAATTTGATGCGCAGGAAATTTCTTGTCCTTACCGGCGCGGCCTGAACAATCCAGAAAGCCTGTCCTTCCATGCTCACCGCGGGAAAAACAAAGCGCGCTGAAATGGCCGAAAGCACCGAAGCGGCCAGCCCGATATTGAGGAAGGAAAACAGATTCTGCAGGTAAACCGTTTTAATGGGCGTATTATCCAGCGGCAATACCGAGAAATTGTAGATGTAGATGACAATCAGGGTGGCCATTAAAAACAATTGCGGCCACTGCGACGAATCGCGGAAGAATGTCCGGATTTCCTTGACGGCGAAGGCTTTTGATTCGCGCGGCAGGAAATTCAATAAATTCTCCCAGTCGAAACCTTTATATTTCAACGGGGCAAAAAGGCGACGGGGCGTGGTCAGCGATTTGGAAAATCCTCCAAAATACATTTTGTGTGCGAAAAGGCTGTTGATGAAAATCAGCATGAAGGCAAAGGACAGCGTCAGTCCCGCATTGAGAAGATATGTTTTGGCATCGTTGTGGAGAGCCGCCCGGATGGCGTCGGTGACCCATGTCGTGGGCAGAAACGGCGAACTGGGCGTCTGAAGCGAGTTCAGATAAAGGATAACGGAAGCAAAGCTCTCGGGATTGACCAGTTGCTCGGGCCGGGTCAGGCGCAAAACGAGAATAAGAATGATAACCGTCACAACACCCATGATGACCATGATGGTCCGGATGCGTCCGGCGGGAAGCACTTTGGCGCCGAACAGGACCAGAAGGCTGCTGAGCGCCGACGCAATCAGGCACATCAAGAGCATGACCGTCAGGAAAATGAGGTAGTAAACGGCGCCGGCTTTGAAAATGATTCCGTAGGATAAAAATACCGGCAGACTGAAGAAGATAATCATCCAGGAACTGTCAAAGGTGCTGATAATCCAACGAGAGAGAAATATATCCTTTGACTCAACCGGCAGGGAATGCACCAGCGGTAAATCCTGGCTCAGGTAGAGATGGGAAAGGCAGTTGATGATATTGCTGAAAATCAGCAGCAGGAAGAAAGTGATGATAATCATGGAAATCAGCTTCATAGCCAGAATGTCGCCGAAATCCTCCACGCTGTGGAAATAAAGCAGGACGCGGTAAAAGATAATAAATGTCCCTGCCCAGAAAGTCAGTCCCAGCGTGCCGAACATGAAAATGCGCGACCAGCTGTTTTTTGTGTTTCCATGCCGCAGATTATTGACGGACGAAAGCACGCGCGGTTTGATTAAAGAAACAATAGTACTCATATAAACGTATTCTCTTTGATTAAAGTCAGAAACACTTCTTCCAGATTCGCTTCTCCCAGTCTGGCGATGCGCTGCAAATCATCGAGGCTGCCTTCCGCCAGCAGCATGCCCTTGTGAATCAGGCCGATCCGGTCGCACAAGTCTTCCGCCATGCTCAACGTGTGCGTCGAAACGAAAATGGTTTTTCCTGCGGCGGCCAGTTTTTTCAAAATATCCTTGACCATGTGAACGGCTTCCGGGTCAAGGCCGACCATGGGTTCATCGATAATCAGGATGCGGGGATCATGCAGTAAAGCGGAAGCGATGATTAATCTCTGCTTCATGCCGTGGGAATAAGCTTCGATGAGTTCGTCAGCCCAGTTCCAAAGGGCAAACTGCATCAAAAGCGCCTTGGCCTTTTCGTCAAAAGTATTACGATCCACGTTGTACAGATCGGCGGAAAACCGCAGAAATTCCATGCCCGTCAGTTTCTCGTAGAGAAACGGCCTGTCGGGAACAAAACCGATCATCATTTTCCCGTCGACGGGATTTTTGGCCATGTCCACACCGCCGATAATGATGTTGCCCGAAGTCGGCGCCAGAATGCCGCCCATCATCCGGATGGTCGTGGTCTTGCCCGCGCCGTTGGGCCCGATGAAGCCGTAGATTTCACCGGCGGCGACACTTAAATTCAGTTTGTTCACGGCAATCGTCGTTCCGTAGTCTTTCGTCAGGTCGGATAATTTAATCATCTTGTCTGCTCTACTACCTCCAGTCTGATTTTTCCAATAACGCCCATGATGCCGAGTTGCTCGGCGGTTTCGCCGCGAATCAGCCGGATATGCGTCACATCGGCGGGGAACTGATTGAAGACCGCGTCGGCTGTAACCCACTGATCCAGATAAAGCGCGCACCACGCGTGATAATAAAACCGTCCCCGAAGATAAACCAGTCCCGCTTCCGATTGCGCCGGTATTCCCGCCGCGCGCAGAAGCGCGACAGCCAGAATCGTGTGCTCGTTGCAGTCGCCGGATTTGTTTTTCAGGACTTCCAGCGCGTTGGGAACCGACAGGGCCGGTTTCTTTTCCAGATTTTTATATACCCAGTTGATGATTTTTTCCGCTTTGAGTTTCGGGGAATCGCCGGGTTTGACAATTTTTGCCAGTTGAGCCCTGATTTGCGGATCATTCGATTGAATCAGCGCGGAAGGTTTTAAAAATGCCGAAGCGTCCGCGGGCGGTTTTTGATTGCCGCCGGAAGAATGGTCCATTTTTTCCCGTGTAATCGTCAGGATGTTTTGAGCGTAACGTTGCCTGCCGCCGTCGAGAAACAGGTTGCCTGTGTCTATGCCGCTTACCCTGATTTTAATTTCACGAAGTTTTTGGGAGTCTTTGATTTCAACGTTGGACACAACGGAAGCAAGCTGTGTCACATCAACGCCCGCGCCGCGTTCAATTCCCTCGAGGGCTTTTTCCCGGCTGGTTTTTTCCATGGACAGGCCGATGATGCCCATTTCCTTTAACGTATGTCCCTCTTTATCAAGCCAGGAGCAGTTTTTGGCGCCCATGAAATCCGCGCAGTATTTCTTGGCCAGCACCTTTTCTCCCATAACGGTAATGATTTCGTCGGCCTCCCGGGTGACTTTAATGGACCGGACAGACAGGGTCGCCGGGTCGAATATGCTGAAATTGCCACTTTCCCCTTTTGCCAGATTCGATTGAAACGCCTTGTCGTAAATACTGCCACTCATCTGCGGAATATCCGTAAGCGGGATTTCGATTTTCTCCTCACTACCTTGCATGCCGGTATAGAGAATAAGTTTGTTTCCGGCCACGTGTCCACGGGCGTTGAAACTGAACAGGCTGGAATTGAGGCTGAAAGTGAATGACGAAAGCGTCATGTCGGGATTTAAAACGCCCCCGGTGGAAAGATTCAGCGCCTGCGTGACGCCCATCGTATTGATTTCCATCAGGACTTTTTCATTAAAATGAAACTTGTCTTCCTTTTTGGTCAGTGTGCGGTGGACAAATCCTATCTTCTTTTTGTTCTGGTAGATATTCATCCAGGTATCCTGCGGCTTTTGCGCCTGCGACACCTGAACCGGGGCCTGCGGTTTCGGGATTTTCTGAAAAAAATCAAGTCGAATCAGCAGGAAAGCAAAAAAGGCACAGGTGACGCCGATGCCGAAAATGACGTTCCATCTGATTTTTTTCATAAATGCAATCCCCAAAAAAAGTAATTACTCCCGAATAATATAAGGATACACACGGGAGATTGCAATAGCAAATAAATAGTTGTATCACTTTGTTTTGTTATAGAAATTAAAGATTTATTGACAAGAGCCGTCAATTGATATATCAGAAAACCGTTGTTTGATGACGGCGTTTAAGCACTCGGCCTATCAATAAATAAGCCGTTGTTTTTAAATATAATTTACCCCTGAGACATTATAAAGATTCCATGAAACATAACAGCATTATTGTTGCCGAAGGTTATCCCTTTATTACTTTTTCCCTTGTTGTTACGGTTTTTGTCGCGTTTCTGGGCGGAAAATGGTGGCTGATTGTTCCCTTTGCCCTGATAACCTTCTTCATTATCTGGTTTTTCCGCAATCCGGAAAGAACTTTTCCCAATGAGGAAAAAGTCGTCATTTCTCCCGCGGACGGAAAAGTCATAAAAATTGAAAATGTCGACGTCAAGGGAACGATATCGGGTAAATTCAAAAAAATAAGCATTTTTATGAATGTTCACAATGTTCACGTCAACCGCGCTCCCTATGACGGGAAAATCGAAGCCATTCAGTACCACGCGGGCAAATTCCTTGTCGCCTCTCTGGACAAGGCCTCCGAGGATAACGAACGCAATGAAGTCATGATCCGCACCCCCGACGGGCGCGTGATCTGGACAGTCCAGATAGCCGGCCTCATTGCCCGCCGCATCGTCTGCTGGGTGAATACGGGCATGGAGGTGGCAAAGGGCGAGCGGTTCGGCCTGATTCGTTTCGGATCGCGGGTTGACGTTTACCTGCCCCAAGATTCGAAAATATCGGTCAAGTTAAAAGATACGGTCAAGGGCGGTCAGACGATTCTGGGTTATCTATCATGAGTACAGAAAATTTTCCCCAAAGAATCCGAGTGAAAAAAGGAATCTATATCCTGCCCAATCTTTTCACATCCGCCAGCCTGTTCTGCGGATTTTATTCCGCCATTGCTTCCATCAAGGAACTTTTCTTCCCCGCGGCGGTGGCCATTCTCGTTTCCATCGTCTTTGACGGACTGGACGGCCGCGTGGCACGCCTGACCAATACAACAAGCAAATTCGGCGCCGAGTACGATTCCATTGCCGATGTCATCGCCTTCGGCATGGCTCCCGCACTCCTGGCTTACAGCTGGTCGTTGTCCATTTACGGCAAATGGGGCTGGATGGCCTGTTTCCTGTTTGTCCTTTGCGGCGCTTTAAGGCTGGCGCGTTTCAACATTCAGATCGGCATTATCGAGAGCAAGGTCTTCAATGGCCTGCCCATTCCCGCCGCGGCTGCGGTTGTCGCCACGACTGTCATTTTCTTTGATTATCTGGGAGCCGAAGGCAGGTTCCACAATGAGTTTGTCATGGCTTTCGTTGTGATGTTGTCCCTGCTGATGGTCAGTAATGTCAAGTATTACAGTTTCAAGGACATGACCCTTCTGGCGCGCAAGCCGTTTACCGTCTTTTTCTGGCTGACGATTCTGCTGATTATTGTGGTGCTGGAATGGGAAACCATGCTGTTTGTGCTGATGCTGGGCTACGCCATTTCCGGTCCTCTGTGGTGGGTCATCAGCAAGGTTATAAAAGAACAAAAAGGCAATAATACAACAGCGTGAGTGGGGTGGAAGATGGATTCCGGCAATTCATTTTTTGAAAAATTATGAGAATTACCGGAGGGAAAGCCAGGGGAAAGACATTGCATTTTCCTTCGAGATCGTTGGAAAGGCCGACTTCCGATTTTTTAAGGGAAACGCTTTTTAACATACTCGGTTCTTTGGAAGATAAAAAATTTCTTGATATTTTTGCAGGTTCGGGAAGCGTCGGCCTGGAAGCCGCAAGCCGGGATGCCCGGGAAATCTGTTTTGTAGAGAAAGACAAAGGGCTTGCCGGGATTATCAAAAAAAATATTCCGGCCTGCTGCGATGCAGCGCAATGCAGCATCATGGCGGCGGATATTGAAAATGCTTTGCGAAATCTTTTCAGGAAAAATATCAGGTTTGATATAATATTTGCCGATCCGCCGTATAACCGGGGTCTGGCGGAAATGACGCTCACGCTTTTAAACAAATATCCGGTGATGGATGAAGAAAGTGTTATCGTGATTCAGCATTCCGTAAAGGAACGTTTTGCCGGTGATGAGGCTGATAATATTGTCATGACGGATCAGAGAAGATATGGCGAGAACGTGTTAACTTTTTTTAAATGGAGAAAAAAAGATGCAGGATAATTTTACAAAGAGAATCGCAGTTTATCCGGGTTCGTTTGATCCCATTACCAACGGTCATGTGGACATCATCAAAAGAGCTTCGAGAATGTTCGATGAAATCATCGTTCTGATTGCCTTCAATCCCAACAAATCCTATCTGTTTTCCGTGGAGGAAAGGATGGAAATGATCCGGGAGATATTCAAGGAAAATCCGTCCATCAGAATAGACTGCTATTCCGGCCTGCTGGTGGATTACCTGAAAATGACGGATGCCAATATCATCCTGCGCGGCATGCGGGCTCTTTCCGATTTCGAATACGAATTTCAGATGGCCCTGATGAACCGTCGCCAAACCAAAAACATCGAAACCGTTTTTCTGATGAGCGGATTCAAGTGGTTCTACACCAGTTCGAAACTGATCAAGGAAGTCGCCTCTCTGGGCGGGTCGGCCAAGGGTCTGGTGCCCGATAATGTTTATCAGCGATTGATGGAAAAATTCAGCAACAACAAGGGATAACCGAAAACGGACACTGCGACCCGAAAAATATCGGGGAAGGCGTACAAAGGATTATAGCGGCTGTTGCTAAAATAGAATGACAGGAGAAAAAGTACATGGGCGGCATTTTTGGAGTTGTATCAACGGATAATTGTGTCAAGACGCTTTTTTACGGAACCGATTACCATTCCCATCTGGGGACGGAAAACGGCGGAATGGCCGTTCTGGGGTCAAAGGGTTTTTACAAAACGGTTCACAGCGTGTCCCAGGTTCAGTTCAAGTCACGGTTCATCGATGACTATAAAAAGCTCGATGGCTATTTCGGCATCGGCGCGATTGACGACGACGCTCCCCAGCCGCTGATATTCCGTTCCCGATTCGGCGTCTATGCCGTTGCCGCGGTAGGACTCATCAATAATAAAAACAAGCTGGTCAGCGAGCTGCTCAATGACGGGGCCAATTTCGGCGAACGGGCTGACGGTGACATCAATAACGCGGAAATCGTGTCCTGCCTCATCAATCGGGGAGACAATATCGTGGAGGGCATCGCGTCCATGCGCGGCGCGATTGAAGGTTCCATCTGCGCGCTGGTCATGACGGAGGAAGGCATATACGCCGCCCGCGACAAATTCGGCCGCTTTTCGCTGGCCATCGGCAAAAACAAAAATCGCGAAGAGAAGGACTCATACGTTGTCGCCACGGAAGCCAGTTCCTTTGAAAATCTGGGCTACAGCCTGGTGCGGTTTCTGGGGCCGGGGGAAATTGTCCTTTTGACGCCGGACGGCATCAAAACACTGAAACCGGCGGGCGACGAAATGAAAATCTGCTCGTTTCTGTGGATTTATACCGGTTATCCGTCATCCTCCTACGAAGGCATCAGCGTGGAAGGCGCGAGGGAGCGGTGCGGTGCGTTTCTCGCCAAACGGGATAACATCAAGGCCGATTTTGTTTCCGGCGTTCCCGATTCCGGTGTCGGCCATGCCCTGGGTTACGCTATGGCATCCGGCATTCCCTACCGCCGGGCGCTGGTAAAATACACGCCGGGATACGGGCGCAGTTACACACCGCCGACGCAGGAAATACGCGACCTGGTTGCCACCATGAAACTTTGCGCGGTGCGAGAAGTCATCAACGGCAACCGCATCATCATCTGTGATGACTCCATCGTGCGCGGCACGCAGTTGAAGAATTTGACGATCAAAAAGTTATGGGATAATGGAGCGAAGGAAATTCATGTCCGTCCCGCCTGCCCGCCCCTGATGTTCCCCTGCATGTACGCTTCCTCCACAAGAACGACGGGGGAGTTGGCCGGGCGAAAGGCGATCAGGGCGCTGGAAGGCAAAGATATAGAGGATCCCTCCGAATATCTGGACAGCAGTTCGGCCAAGTACGCCAGAATGGTGGAATGGATTTGTCGTGACATCAATGTCACTTCATTAAAGTATATGTTGATAGAAGATATGATTGCGGCGATAGGCCTTCCGGCCGAAAAGCTGTGCCTGCATTGCTGGCAGGGTAAATAGGATTGATCCGGGCTTCATATCCGCGAAATTGAATTTTATCCGTGGAAAGTCGGTTTCTGTGAAAAATTTATCCTTCATCAAGAGAAGAAAAACAAGGCAGATTGTTCTGGGCGGGCTGCCCGTCGGGGGCAACGCTCCCGTATCCGTGCAGTCCATGACCAACACCGATACGCGCGACGTCAAAACCACCGTCGCCCAGATCAAGGCATTGGAAAAAGCGGGATGCGAAATCATCCGTGTCGCCGTTCCCGATAAAAAGGCCGCCGAAAAAATCGCGGCCATCAAAAAGAAAATAAATCTGCCGCTGATTGCCGACATTCATTTTGATGACCGGCTGGCGCTCGAAGCGATTGGGCAGGGCGCGGACGGCATCCGGATTAATCCCGGCAATATCAAGCCGGACAAGGTTTCCGCGATTATCCGGGCGGCCAAAAAACGCAAAACCGTCATCCGCATCGGCGTCAATTCCGGCTCCCTGCAAAAGGAATTGCTGCTCAAATACGGCGGGGCGACAGCTCCCGCGCTGGTGGAAAGCGCGATGCAATATATTCGATTTTTTGAGGATCACGATTTCGGCCTGATAAAACTGTCGCTAAAATCATCGGATGTTCCCACGATGATCGAGGCCTACCGCGCCATTTCCGCGAAAACCGATTATCCGCTGCATCTGGGCGTGACGGAAGCGGGAACGCTGGTAAGCGCTGCGATAAAGTCCGCCGTGGGAATCGGGACGCTGCTTTTTGAGGGCATTGGCGACACCATCCGGGTTTCCGTTACCGGCGATCCCGTTTCGGAAATTCCCCTGGCCTACGGCATATTAAGGGCGCTGAACATCCGGAAAGTGGGGCCGGACATTGTTTCCTGCCCGACCTGCGGACGCTGTGAAATCGATCTTTTAAAGCTCTCCGCAAAAATCGAAAAGGCTCTTGCCGGTGAAAAGGAATACCTGAAAATCGCCCTGATGGGCTGCGTGGTCAACGGACCGGGCGAAGCCGCGGATGCCGACATAGGCATTGCCGGAGGAAAAGGGCAGGGGTTCCTTTTCAAGAAGGGAAAACCTCTCAAAAAAGTAAAAGAAAAGGATTTTGCCAGAGTATTATTGAAAGAAATAAAAATGTTAATAGATGAAAGGAAAAAAGTTTAATGCTTTATTCAGAAATGTTCTTGACGACCGTCAGGGAAGTTCCCTCCGATGCCGAGGTCATCAGCCATCAGTTGATGATCCGGGCGGGCCTCATCAGAAAGCTGACCAGCGGAATCTATTCCTACCTGCCGCTGGGCTACCGGATCATCCGCAAACTCGAACAGATTATCCGGGAGGAAATGAATAAAGCCGGTGCGCAGGAAGTTCATATGCCGATGGTTCAGCCCTCCGAGATATGGCAGGAATCCGGGCGCTGGGTATACTACGGCAAGGAACTGCTGAGATTCCGTGACCGACACGATCATGAATACTGCCTCGGGCCGACGCATGAAGAAGTCATCACCACCCTGGTGCGAAACGATGTGAAAACCTACCGTCAACTGCCCTGCAACCTTTACCAGATTCAGACGAAATT
>CAYMWM010000050.1:0-23302 GCA_964394185.1 uncultured Smithella sp. | reverse complement strand
CCGCTCAGTGATGCAAAGGCAGCGCGGGAATTCGCCACGGTGTTGATCCGGATACCAAACCAGGCGACAGAATAAGAACCCAGAATACCGAGAATCGAACAAACAAGAATTATGATGATGTCTGAAACAATTTTTCCCTGTAGAGCGCCAAAGTAGTAAACGATACAAGCGGCAATCAGGATCCAAAGAGCGACAAGGAATTTGCCCTGTTGGAACAAATAGGTTTTGCAGGTTTCCCAGATCGTCTGGGAAACATCCAGCATCGCCTTGTGCGCGGGCAGATTCTTGGTTTGTACATACTGCATGATGCCGAAAGCCATCCCAATGGCGCAGATGATCAATCCGAAATTAAGAATGGTCAACCCGGCAAGGGCGCCACCCATAAAGCTGACTTGTGTCAGATCCGGTAAATTAATGTCTGCTTCACCGGCGAATGCTGCGCCGGCCATGAGCAGAAACATCAACGTGCTCAGTAAAAATGTCCAAAGACTTTTTCTATTGTGTAACATTATCCATCCTCCTTTTTTAATTACTTATATTTTTTGTATGGTATTTAACCATAGCTTGTTGCATGCCAATTTTAAGAATATCAGCGGTAGCTTCCGATGCTGATCGAATAACCTGTTGCAGCATGGCCGATTCGTCCGGATGAAACTTCTGCAAAACATAATCTTCAACCGGCTGTCTGCCGGACGGCTTACCGATGCCGATCCTCACTCTCATAAAATCAGCAGACCCAAGGCCTGTAATGATAGAATTCAACCCTTTATGGCCGGCGTCTCCGCCGCCTGTTTTCAGGCGGATCGTGCCGAAAGGCAAATCAAGATCATCATGAATAACTATTAAATTACTTTTATCTATCTTGAAATAGGCAAGTAATTCCCTGACCGCATTACCGCTTAAGTTCATATATGTTTGAGGCATTGCCAGCAAAATATTTTTACCGGCGACTTTACCTCTATTCCAAAGAGCGTTAAAGCTTTTCTGCTTTAACTCAATTTCCCATCGGGCGGCGATTTTTTCCAGAACCATAAACCCGATGTTGTGTCTTGTATATTTATAGCGACTTCCCGGGTTTCCCAATCCAACGATCAGATTCATGATTTGCTCCTTCTCATCACTGCGTCGGGAAAATATTTTTTTCAATTTTGAGAGAAGCACCCGCTATCACCCAAATTAATTTCTTCTATAAATTTATTTCCCCTTTTCTGCCGGAGCTGCTTTCCCCTTTTCTGCCGGAGCTGCAGCGCCTGCAGCCGGTGCTTCGCCTTCCTTAACGGCGCCTTCCTCAGCCGCAGCTTCAGCCGCAACCGGTTCTTCTACCTTGGCAACCTTAATGACAGCAACGGATGCGACCGATGTATCCGGTCTGTCCAGCAGTGTTATCCCTTCGGCAACTTTTAAATCTCGGATTTTTATCGAATCACCGATTTCGAGATTAGTCACTTCCACATCAATATGATCAGGAAGATCAAGGGGAAGACAGGAAACTTTCACTTCCCGTTTTATATGCTGCAATTCACCGCCGTTTTCCACACCAATAGCTTTACCGATAAAACGCAGCGAAACATCCATGGTAATCTTGCGCTTAACATCCACTTCATAAAAATCAGCGTGATATAATTTCCCTGTCAGCGGCTGCACCTGCAGTTCTTTAATCAACGATAGTTTTTCCATCTTCTTCGCGCCACCATCATCAATAATCAATTTGATGAAAGCATGATCTTTTTTATCTTTGTGGAGCTTGATCAGTTCATCATTCTTTACTGACAGCAAAATATTTTCTGCCGAACGGCCGTAAAAAACCGCCGGGACAAATCCTTTTCCCCTTAAACGGCGTGATGGTCCTTTCTTCTGTTCTTTACGGACTTGAGCCGCCAAATCTGTTACTTCCATTTGTTCCTCCTCAATATAGCTATATAAATAATGAGCTCACGGAATCGTTGTAATAAATACGGCGTACCGCTTCGCTTAAAATTCCTGATACGGTTAATACTTTTATCTTCTTGCAATTATTTGCCTTATCGCTGAGAGGGATGGTATCTGTTACAATCACTTCTTTAATTTCGGATTTTTCAATACGATCAATGGCCGGCCCTGATAATACCGGATGTGTGCAACAAACAGAAACTTCAAGCGCTCCCGCTTTCTTCATGGCGCTTGCAGCCTGCACGACGGTTCCTGCCGTGTCAATCATATCATCCAGGATGATGACTCTTTTCCCTTTGACATCGCCGATGATATTCATGGCTTCGGCTTCGTTGGGCCCTTCCCTTCTTTTATCGATGATGGCCAGCGACGCTCCCAACCTCTTTCCAAACGATCTGGCCCGCTCCACACCGCCGGCATCCGGCGAAACAATCACGGTGTTATCTTTGTAATTCTTTTTCATATAGTCCAGCAGCACCGGTTTTGCAAAAAGGTTATCCACGGGAATATTAAAAAAGCCCTGAATCTGACCGGCGTGTAAATCCATGGCAAGAACACGATTGGCGCCCGCAGCCGTAATTAAATCCGCGACCAGTTTTGCCGAAATGGGGGCGCGGGAAGCCACTTTTCTATCCTGTCTGGCATATCCGTAATAAGGCACAACAGCCGTTATCCTGTCCACAGAAGCTCGTTTCATCGCGTCGATCATGATGAGCAACTCCATCAACGTACTGTTCACAGGTGGACAAGTGGACTGGATGATGAAGACATCCATGCCTCTCACATTCTCATCAATTTCTACGCGTGTTTCCCCATCACTGAACGTTGTTACATTAGCTTTTCCCAAAGAAATGCCTAATTTATCACAAATTTTCAAAGCCAGTTCTTTGTTGGCATTACCGGTAAAAACTCTAATTCTTTCTAGCATTTAATCACTCTCCGCAATCGTGACTGGCTGGGGCGGGAGGATTCGAACCTCCGAATGCAGGAACCAAAATCCTGTGTCTTACCGCTTGACGACGCCCCAATAACCTATTCAATGAAGGGTATTTTTCACAATCTTACAAGGAATGATAAATAATTACAAAGAATTAGCAAGAAAAAGAAGGTGTTGATTAGAAACTTCTTTCTTAATAATTTCCAGGGCTTTTTCTGCCTCTTTACCGTTCCTAAATATACCAAAGACTGTGGGACCGCTACCCGACATCAATGCGCCAAGCGCACCGTGGCTGAGCAACATTTGCTTTAAATCAGTCAATTCCGGATGAATTTTTATCGAAACTGACTCCAGGTCATTTTGTAATACCTGAACTATGTCGCTCAGATCCAAAATTCGCGGAATGCTATAATTATTTTTCTTAGTTGTCAATCTTAAATTGAGGTTTTCATAAACCATTTTTGTGGACAATCCGAACGAGGGCTTAATTAAAATGAGGTCTAAGGGGGGTAAATTGCGTAAGTGCTTGAGTTTATCGCCTATTCCTGAAGCCAGAGCGGCGTTTCCAAATATAAAAAAGGGGACATCAGCCCCTATTTTGGCTCCCAATTTTATAAGTTCATTTTTTTTTAATTTGAAGGAACATATTTTATTCAAAGCTACTAAAGTTGTCGCGGCGTCCGAGCTTCCACCTCCCAGACCGGCGGTCATGGGAATTTTCTTGACCAGAGTGATTTCCATTCCAGACTGATAGTCACAATAATCGAATATGGCTTTCGCGGCGCGTACTACCAGGTTATTATCATTTTCCGGCAAATCAGATCCCGGACAATGCAGAACAATGCCTCGCGGTAGGTGAGCAAAAGTCAACTCATCATACAGCGAGATCTTCTGCATCAGAGAAAAAATATCATGGTAACCATCGGCTCGTTTACGTAAAACCCGCAGGAAAAGATTTATTTTTGCCGGAGCAAGCCAGTGCATGTCAGACATTTTCTTTTACGTAACGCATTTTCAGTTCGTAGAGAACGCCCTGGATCAAGTCGCTTTCATTCTTATCAAGATTTCCTTGGGTTTTTTCACGGAGCATATCCAGAATATCTATCGTCTGTTTTGCCGCCGGCAGATTTTTCTGAGGCGTGCCGCCTTCGTTTTCCGGAAAATCCCCGAAATGAAAAAGCGCGGAGGTACTCAGTGACAAAACAAAATTGGTGAAATTAATTATAGGATAATTATGCTCGTCATCGTTAGCATGCCCTGGTTCTTCCTGTTTTGGCTGTTGTTCTTCAGCCGCAGCGCTCTTAGGTTCCTCCTGCGGCTTATCTTCGGACAACTCTCCGGAATAACGCCTGTCTTTTACAACGAATCCTGAATCTTTTTTCTTTTCTTCCATGGATGTTTCCCTCCCCCTGATGCGATGTGAGAAAATTTATTAATCAAAAGATGGTACGAAAAATATTTAATCCATTTTATTTAAAGTTATTTCACCTTTTTTGGACAGGTCAATTAAAATCCTGTCCCCTTCGGCAAATTTACCCGCCAGAATTTCCATAGCCAGCGGATCAAGAATAAGTTTCTGCAGGGACCGTTTGAGCGGCCGCGCCCCGTAAACAGGACTGTAACCCTGTTCGGCTATATATTTTTTCGCCTTTTCTGTCAATTCCAGACCAAGCTTTCGTTCGCCGAGACGTTTGTCAATCAAACCCATCTGAATATCGACAATTTTATAAATATCCTCCAGTTTCAGAGCGGCAAACATGATAGTGTCATCGATTCTGTTTAAAAACTCCGGCTTAAAGGTCGCCCGCAGAGCTTCCATCGAACGTGCCTTCTTTTCCTCATCAACGAGCGACGGGTCCTGAATCCAATGACTGCCCACATTGGACGTCATGATGACGACGGTATTCTTGAAATCAACAGTCCTGCCATGCCCGTCGGTCAGCCTTCCGTCATCCAGTATCTGCAGCAAAATATTGAAAACATCGGGATGCGCCTTTTCGATTTCATCGAAAAGCAGCACGCTGTAGGGTTTACGACGAACCGCTTCGGTGAGGTAGCCGCCCTCGTCATAACCGACATAACCGGGCGGAGCGCCGATCAGACGGGCGACCGCGTGCTTTTCCATATATTCCGACATATCAATTCTAATCATGGCCTGTTCATTGTCGAACATGAACTCCGCCAGAGCTCTGGCCAGTTCGGTCTTGCCCACACCGGTCGGTCCCAGAAAAATAAACGAACCGATGGGACGATTCGGATCCTGCAGGCCGGAACGCGCACGGCGTAAAGCGGCAGATACCGCGCTGATACCTTCTTCCTGACCGATGACACGCATCTTCAGGCGTTCTTCCATGTGAATCAGTTTCTGCACATCGCTTTCCATCATCCGTGATAGCGGAATGCCGGTCCAGTTGGATACCACTTCGGCCACGTCTTCCGCATCCACTTCTTCCTTCAGCATCTGATTATTCTTCTGAATATCTTCCAGTTTGTTCTGATCCTGCTGAAGTTCTTTATCCAACGCAACTAATTTACCATAACGGATTTCCGCGGCTTTCTCCAGATTACCCTCGCGTTGGGCATTGGCCTCCTCTGTTTTCAGGGACTCCATTTGACTTTTTATATTTTGAATTCTTTTGATGATGTCCTTTTCGCTTGACCAGTGAACCTTCATCTGGTCCATGCTGGATTTAAGCTCGGCAAGTTCCTTTTCAATCTTGTCGCGTCTTTCTCTGGCCGTTTTATCCGTTTCCTTTTTCAAGGACTGTTTCTCTATTTCCAGTTGAATAATTTTACGGTCAATGGCGTCGATTTCCGAAGGCATGCTGTCCAGTTCTATTCTTAAACGGGATGCCGATTCATCAATCAGGTCGACAGCCTTATCCGGCAGAAAACGGTCGGTGATGTAACGATGGGAAAGCGTCGCGGCGGATATGATGGCAGAATCCTTTATCCGCACGCCGTGATGAACTTCATAACGTTCTTTTAATCCGCGCAGAATGGCAATCGTATCTTCTACCGTCGGTTCCTTGACTAAAACAGGCTGGAAACGCCGCTCCAGAGCCGCGTCCTTTTCGATGTATTTGCGGTATTCATTGAGCGTCGTCGCGCCCACGCAACGCAACTCGCCTCTGGCCAAAGCGGGTTTGAGCATGTTAGAAGCGTCCATCGAACCTTCCGCCGCGCCTGCGCCCACCATAGTATGGATTTCATCGATAAAAAGAATAATCTCGCCTTCAGCGCTGATGACTTCCTTCAATACCGCTTTCAGCCGTTCCTCAAATTCGCCTCGGTACTTCGCTCCGGCCACAAGAGCGCCGATATCCAGACCGATGACACGCTTGTTTTTCAGACTCTCCGGGACATCACCGTTAACAATCCGCTGGGCAAGACCTTCCACAATGGCGGTTTTGCCGACACCGGGTTCGCCGATAAGCACAGGATTATTTTTAGTGCGCCGGGAGAGCACCTGCATGATTCTGCGGATTTCCTCGTCACGTCCGATAACAGGGTCAAACGACCCTTTCTTCGCCAGCGCGTTAAAATCCCTGGCATAGCGTTCCAGGGCCTGATATTTGCCTTCGGGATTGGGATCGGTCACCCGCTGATTACCGCGGATATCCACCAGCACCTTGAAAATATTATCCCTGGTTATACCAGCCTGACGCAGGATTTTTCCGGCCTGACCTTCCTTTTCCTCCGCTATGGCAACAAGAACATGCTCGGCGCTGACATATTCGTCTTTGAGCTGCGCCGCTTCGGTTGTTGCTTTATCGAATATTTTATTGAGCCTGCCTCCCAGATATACTTCACCCGTACCGGCGCCGTGAACACTCGGTTGTTTTTTCAGATAATTTTCCAGTTCCTTCTCGATCTTTTGCGGCGAAGCATTGAGCTTAGTCAGGATAGCGCCCGCTATGCCTTCATCCTGCCTCATAAAACAGACAAGAAGATGCTCCGGCTCGATGGCCTGATGACCCAGTGAACCCGCCAGCGACTGCGCTTCCTGCAGCGCTTCCTGCACCTTTAATGTAAATTTATCGAATCTCATCATCTACCTCTTTTTATTCCACCGGTTTTTCAATCGTTACAAACAGTTTGCCGTTTTTGAAAACAGTCACATTTCCCGAAGATTCCGAAATCACGATGGCGACAGCTTTCGTCACGCTGGTTATACCAGCAGCGGCAATATGGCGGCTCCCCAGACCGGGAGGAAAATCACGGCTGTCCAAAGCGGCGCTGAGATGCCTTCCGGCGGTAACCAAAACGCCGTTTTCCTTGATAACAAAAGCCCCGTCAATTGCGGAGAGCTCTTTAATGGTTTCTTCCAGTTCGGGATTCAGAATATTGAGCTGTTCTTCCGAATATCCCGAAAAAGGATTGATAATCATTTGCCGCGAGAGTTGCATAACCTTTTCGTCATCCCCCAGAACAAATATCGTTCCCACTTTTCTGCTTTCCCTGCCCTGAGCAGCCAGTTCGCAGGCAAGATTAAGAGCGGCGTTGAAGACCTCCGGCCGGACATTTTCAATCACATCATTGATAAAATCGGATGTTAAAATTTCAAATTCCTTTCCCACATCCAGAACAAAAATGCTGTCGGCATAGCCAAATTTGGGCACGCCGCTTAAACAAACAACCTTATCACCTCTTTTCAAAACCCCGAGAACGATTCCCTTGGCAATGGCAATTTTTATTTTTCCCACGCGCGTTAAATTAACATTAGGAATATATAAAATTTTCGCGTTCTTGCTGATTTCTTCCGATATTTCTTCATCCTCGCGGGAAACTATAATAAATCCAATATCTTTTTTTAATTCATCAATGATAAGGCTGGTATCGGCAATGACATCAATGCTGACGAGCACCGCGTTGGCTTTTATTTCATGCGCTATTTTAACGGCATGCTCAATCATCGTCTTATTAATTAATCTCATAACGTTCACCTTATCATTGGATTTTGCTTAGAATAAGCACAAAAACGGCCTCTGTCAAGATGGGATATGCGGAATTTTGTTTTGTTTTTTGGATTAGTTAAGTTTTTAAGATTATCTGATGAAGAAGCGGTTAGGTCTCCAAGGAATTTTTCTGGGGAACGGCCTGATATGACGGGCCGACGCTCAGGGTCACGCCGACGATGTTGAATTCCATCGAGGTCAGCGCGCGCCCCTCCTGCGCATTGGCAGACACAGGAGCATAAAGCGACGCCACCACCGCCACCATCAGCATCAATAAAGCTAATATGTTAACCTTTCTCTTCGTCATTTCCCTGTTTGTCATTACCAAACTTGATTGGGTAATCCAGTTTTCTACTTCAATAGAGCGCTGTTGATCCCTATTTCCCTCAATATCAGGGTAAGTTCATTTCCCCCTAGTTCCCTACCCTATTTTCCCAAAAAACCCTTGACATTAAAAAGAATGTTCTCTTATGCTTCCTGCATTAAAAAAAGAAAGCTCTTCTCAATTATTTAAAGCATGAATATCGCCTTTGTGAACTCGACCCGGAAATGGGGCGGCGTCAAAACGTGGTGTATTAACACCGCATCAGAATTGGCCAGGATCGGCGTCCGGTCCGTGATTTTCGGCAGTGACGAACGGTTCATCGGACGCGCAGGCAACCAGGGCATCGAAGCCCATCAAATTTATTTCGGATCCGATTATAATCCCGTGCTTGTGAAAAAATTTCACACTTTTTTCAAAGAAAGGAATATCGCCTGCGTTATTGTCAATGTCGGAAAAGATCTCAAATCGGCGGGGTTTGCCGCGCGTATGGCAGGAATTCCCATCATCCATCGCATAGGAAGCCCAAACGACATCCGTAACACTGCCGAGAACAGGATCTTACAGCATATCATCCGGCCATCGATGATCTGCTGCAGCGAATTCACGCGTCAAGGTCTTCTTCAGAACCTTCCCTATCTGGGGAAATTTAACACGACAACGATTCATCCGGGGGTGGAAATTTCTGAACACTCCCCTGTCATCCTCAAAACGCGAACCCTCATCACCACGAGCCAGCTTAATGAGGACAAACGTCACGTTGATGTTATTGATGCCTGCAGGATACTGGCAGAGAATGGCTTGAAATTTTTTCTTAAAATCGTTGGCGAAGGAAGGCTCGCATCTAAACTAAAGGATCAAGTCGGGCAAAACGGCCTGAATAGTTACATTCAGTTCACCGGTTACACTAACGACGTCGTTGGTGAATTGCGAAGTGCGGATATCTTCATTCTTCCGACCCATAGCGAACCACTGGGAATTGCCCTGGAGGAGGCTATGGCTAACGGACTAATCCCGATTGCCCGCAACGCGGGTGGAGTGCCCGAAATCTGGCCCCGATTTCTTCCCACCCATCTTCTGCCGCAGGACAGCGGCGGCCAAGCGTTCGCCTCTGTGCTATCCAAATTGATACAATTGCCACAGACAGAGATTGACGAAATTAAAACGCGCGTCCGCCAACACGCCCGTGAGGTATTTTCCCTGGAAATGCAGTCAAAACGGGTTTTGGATTTTATTGAGTCCTTGAAAAAAAAAGACGGGTGTTCGTAAAAAATTCATCTGTGACCATCTATTAAAAGATGGAGCCTCATTAAAATCACTTGACCGTAAAATTATAGTCGGATAAAATTTAGGGCTTGAAATTAAAGGAGATGATAATAATTTGGAACTGCCAGTAGTAACCGGGACGCTGAATTTATATATAGCCGAAATCAATCGCTTTTCTCTTTTGACCGCGGAAGAGGAATTCAAGCTGGCCGTGCGCCTGAAAAGGGATGGCGATGTGGCCGCCGCCGAAAAGCTGATTGTGTCCAATCTGCGTTTTGTTGTGAAGATTGCCCACGAATACCGCAACTACGGGTTCAAGTTGTCGGACCTGATTCAGGAAGGCAACATCGGCCTTATTCACGCTGTAAAGAAATTCGACCCTTACAAGGGGTACCGGCTGATTTCCTACGCTGTTTGGTGGATTCGCGCCTACATCCAGAATTATCTCATCAGGTCCTGGAGCATCGTGAAAATCGGCACGACACAGGCCCAGCGGAAGCTGTTTTTCAAATTAAACCAGACGAAAAAAGATCTGGAAACGATGTCCCGGAAGAATCCTGAATTCAGCGAAATCGCCTCTTCTCTGGGAGTCAAGGATTCCGAAGTGGAAGAAATGGATCTGCGCATGGGTTCCCGCGATGTTTCCCTCAACGAAATCATCAATGATGACAGCAATAATTCTCATATTGATTTTTTGGCGTATGAGGGGGATAATCAGGAAACATCCCTCATCAAGGATGAGGAAAAAAATCTGGTACAGCGCGATATAGCAGGAGCGCTGGCCCATCTTAATGAAAGAGAAAGTTACATCATTCTTAACCGCGTCATGGCCGACGACCCGAAAACGCTTCAGGAAATAGGAGAAAGATATAATATTTCGCGCGAACGTGCCCGTCAAATAGAAAAACAAGCCCTGAAAAAAATGCAGCTGGCTTTGCCGTACTTTAAACCCGACAAATGACCAAACATTCACCGTGTACAAGTTCTTAAGATAATTTTAATAAACTTTGTAAAGAAGTCGCGCAACGCATCAATGTTTCAAACAATCCTTCAACCGTTATCAGGAGCACGAAGCATTGGATACGAAGCCTGTTTTAAATTATTTAAGATACTTGAAAACGCAAATTCCCGGCGTGACTCTTGATAAAAAATTAACGGAAGACGAAATGCTGCGCGCGGAATTGTTCAGTTCCAAGCAGATGCGGCAGCACGGCAAAACCATAGCCGGTGCGCATAAACTGGGCAAGGGACGCACTTCAAACCGGCTGCTTAAACGGCTGACGGAAAATGAGGAAGTCCTTTTTGAAGTGCGGAAAAAACTGACAGCCGCCGTATTGGATAACCGCCGCATCACACCGGCCGAAGAATGGTTTCTCGATAACTTTTATCTCATTGAAGAACAGATCAGAACAGCCACAAAGCACTTTCCGAGAGTATACAGCAGGGAGCTGCCTCATCTGGAAAGCGGCCCCTCCGCTGAACTCCCACGGGTATATGACATCGCACTGGAAATGATATCCCACGGCGACGGCCGCGTGGATTCAAAAACGCTGAGTTTATTTGTATCTTCCTATCAGACCGTCACCGTGCTTAAAATCGGCGAATTATGGGCTATTCCGATTATGTTGCGCCTGGCGCTGATTGAAAATATCAGGCGCATCGCCGCTCGCGTGTCCAATGACAGAACCAACCGCAACAAGGCTGATTACTGGGCAAGGAAAATGACAACCACCGCCCAAACGGACCCTAAAAATCTGTTTCTGGAAATAGCGGATATGGCCCGGTCAAAGCCGCCGATGGTCGGCTCGTTTGTCGCGGAAATATCACGTCAACTGCAGGGACAGGGTCCGTCCCTGGCTCTGCCCCTTACCTGGATAGAGCAGCATCTTTCGGAATACGGTCAAACAATCAAGGGAATTGTGCAGCTGGAAAGCCAGCAGCAGGCTGCCGATCAGGTTTCCATGAGCAACAGCATCATCAGCCTGCGTTTTCTCGGCACGATGAACTGGCGCGAATTTGTCGAGACCATGAGTTCGGTCGATCATGTGCTGCGCGAAGATCCGTCGGATATTTACGTCAAGATGGATTTTTCCACCCGCGACCGTTACCGCCATGTGGTGGAAAGAATCGCCAAAAAAAGCGATTTATCCGAAAGCGAAGTGGCGCGCCTGTCCATTCTGCTCGCCCGTAAAGGAAGCGTCAAAAAAGGCGATGATGAACGGGAGGCGCATGTCGGTTATTATCTCATCGGCAAAGGCTTAAACGAACTTGAACTCCTGGCTAAAGTCCGTTTTTCACCTTTTGAAACCATAGCCCGTTTCAGCAGGCGTATCCCGCTTTTAACTTATGTGGGGTCCATCATTTTATTCACCGCCATCTTTACAGGAATTTTAATAACCGGAGCGTATCACAGAGGACTGACCGGATGGCCATTGGCCCTGATTGGATTAATTCTGCTTTTCGGCACAAGCCATCTGGCTGTGGCATTGGTAAACTGGATGTCAACGCTTCTGGTAAAACCGAATCCTTTGCCGCGAATGGATTTTTCCAGAGGCATTCCGCCCGAATACCGGACTCTGGTTGCCGTTCCGACCATGCTTTTGAGTGAAAAAAGCGTCACCCGTATGCTGGAATCCATAGAGGTGCGTTTTCTGGCCAACCGGGATGAGAATCTCCTCTTTGCCCTTTTGACCGATTTCCGCGACGCCCAAAACCAAACAATGCCTGATGATGATAAACTTTTGTTGCTCGTTCAAAAAGGGATCGAAGCCCTCAATGAGACATACAGAAACGCACAGGGTGATATTTTCTTCCTGTTTCACCGTCCGCGCAGATGGAATCCAAAAGAAAACCGCTGGATGGGTTATGAGCGCAAGAGGGGCAAGCTTACTGATCTCAATTCATATCTGCGCGGGAAAACACAGGGGCCATCCGGCGATCTCTTTTCACTGATTGTGGGCGATACCACACTGCTCCGAAATATTAAATACGTCATTACGCTCGATACCGATACAAAACTTCCCCGCGACGCGGCATGGCAATTTGTGGGGACCATGGCCCATCCGCTTAATCAGGCGCGCTATGATGAAAACAGGCAACGTGTCTGCGAGGGATACGGCATCTTGCAGCCGCGGGTTTCAGTTACGCTTCCCGATATCAGCCGTTCGCTTTATTCGGTCATGCATGGAAGCAGTTCCGGTATTGACCCATACACCAGAGCGGTTTCCGATGTCTATCAGGACATCTTCGGCGAGGGTTCTTTTATCGGCAAAGGCATTTATGACATCGATGCGTTCGAGGCCTCTCTGAACGGCCACCTTCCCGAAAATCATATCCTCAGCCATGACCTTCTGGAAGGATGTTACGCCCGTTCCGGCCTGATCAGCGACGTCCAGCTCTACGAAGATTATCCGTTCGAATACAAAGCCGATGTAAGCCGCAGACACCGCTGGATTCGCGGAGACTGGCAAATCGCGCGCTGGGTCATGTCGCAGGTACCGGCTCCCGACGGGAAAATGCGGGAAAATCCGCTTTCAGCCCTGTCCCACTGGAAAATATTCGATAATCTGCGCCGCAGCCTGACTCCGACTGCTTTAACTCTTATTCTCATCCTGGGCTGGACAGTTCTGCCGTCGGCCTGGTTATGGACACTTGCAGTGCCGGGCATTATTATTATCCCCGTTTTGATGACTTTCGTTCTGAATGTTTTCCGCAAGCAGCGCAATGTCATTCTGTCACATCACCTGAATTCCGCCGTTCTTAAAGCCGGTAATAATTGTATGCAGGTTTTATGCACGCTCGTTTGCCTGCCTTATGAAGCCTATTTCAACACGGATGCGGTGTTGCGCACCATCTGGCGAATGCTGATTTCCCGCAAACGGCTTCTCGAATGGAATCCTTCGGAAAACACCAATCATAGCAACCAAAACGACATGGCCGGTTATGTTAGAGACATGTGGTTTGCCCCGTTTTTTGCCGTTGCGTCGATTGTTGCCGTATTTATTTTCCGTCCCTCAAGCTTAATTCTGGCAGCACCTTTTCTTATGGTCTGGTTTGTTTCTCCCGTTGTCGCCTGGTGGATAAGCAAACCTTCACGACACCGCGAAGCAAAACTGTCTTTGACCCAGTTAAGTTTTCTGAGAAAAACAGCCCGGAAAACGTGGGCATTTTTTGATACCTTTGTATGTCCCGACGATAACTGGCTGCCGCCGGACAATTATCAGGAGCAGCCTGCCGGTGTCATCGCCCACCGTACTTCACCAACCAATATAGGTTTGTCGCTTCTGGCCAATCTCACGGCACATGATTTCGGTTTCATAACGACAACAAAATTTATCGAACGCACATCCAATACCCTGCGCACTATGGCAACCATGGAAAGGTATAAAGGTCATTTTTATAACTGGTACGATACGCAATCGCTGGATCCTCTGTTGCCTTTATATGTTTCATCGGTCGACAGCGGAAATTTCGTGGGCTACATGTTTATTTTACGGTCGGGACTACGTTCCATGCCCGATAAAAAAATTATCGATCCGCAGATCTTCGCCGGACTTCAAGATACGCTGGGGGTGATGGCCGAGACCGCGGGGAAATCTTCTCCTGATCAATTAGCCCGGCTTAAAAACTATCTCTCTGAAGCGGTATCAGCTCCACCATCCGCGCTCACGGAATTAAAAATATCTCTGGAAAAAATATCATCAGCCGCGGCAGACATGGCCGATGGTGTAAACCCTCCCGAAGGCGATTCACAAAATTCACCGGAGTATTGGGTAAAGGCCTTCGCTAATCAATTGACGTCCGCTCTCGATGATCTGCTTTTTTTCGCGCCCTGGATTTTTGATCCGAAGTTTTCAGACATCATTAATATCATGCCAAAGTTCAACCATATCATGACATTGAGGGAATTAGCCAATTTTCAGGAAGAATTTCAATCATCCATTGAAGATCAAATAAAATCTTTATCCATCACCATGGAAATTGCACAGGTTGAAGAGCTGAAAAACCTTATTTCAGAGTCCGGCAGCCGTGCCGCAACCATGATGCAGGATATCGAAACGCTTTGCATCCAGTGCAGCAATTTTACCGAGATAGAATATGATTTTCTTTTTGACAGATCGTGTAATCTTTTTTCCATCGGTTACAATGTCAGTAATCTGCGCCGTGATACAAGTTTCTATGATATGCTGGCGGCGGAAGCACGATTCAGCAGTTTCGTCGGAATCGCACAGGGGAAACTGCCCCAGGACAGCTGGTTTGCGCTTGGAAGACTGCTGACCTCCGCAGGGAAAAAGCCTGTGCTTGTTTCCTGGAGCGGTTCCATGTTCGAATATCTGATGCCGCTCCTGGTTATGCCGACATATGAAGATTCCCTGCTGGATCAGACCTACAGGGCGGCGGTGAATATACAGATCGAATACGGAAAAAAACGTTCGGTTCCCTGGGGTATTTCGGAATCGGGATATTATGCCTTTGACAGTCACCTGAATTACCAGTATCGCGCCTTCGGTGTTCCGGGGCTCGGTCTGAAACGCGGTCTGGGAGAGGATCTGGTTGTGGCTCCCTACGCTTCAGCGCTGGCCTTAATGGTGGAGCCGGAAAAAGCGTGTACCAATCTGGAGAAACTGGCTGAAAGAGAATTTCAGGGCAGATTCGGATTTTACGAAGCGATTGATTTCACACCTTCGCGTCTCACACGCGGCCAATCCAACGCCGTGATTCGTTCCTACATGGCGCATCATCAGGGAATGACGTTTCTGGCACTTGCCTACATTCTGCTGAACAAACCCATGCAAAAGCGATTCGAGGCGGAACCGATATTCCAATCCACCTTGCTGTTGCTTCAGGAGATGGTTCCCAAAGCTATCACTTTCTATGCCTCTCCCGCAGATTTCGTCAGTGTGCAGAAAGAAGCTCAGATCGTGGAAAATCCCGTGCGCGTTTTCAATACACCGGATACGACCATTCCGGAGGTTCAGCTTCTTTCCAACGGCCGGTATCATATCATGCTGACCAATGCCGGCGGAGGTTACAGCCGCTGGAAAAAAATTGACATAACCCGATTCAGGGAAGACGTCACCAGTGACAGTTCCGGAATTTTCTGCTATCTGACCGACATAAAAACGGGTGAAGTATGGTCAACGACGTATCAGCCGACGCTTAAGCCTCCCCTGCGATATGAAGCGATTTTCTCGGATGGCCGTGTGGAATTCCGCCGTCATGACCATGATTGCGACGTTCACACACAAATCGTCGTCTCGCCGGAAGACGACATCGAACTTCGCCGCACAACCATCGTCAATCATTCGCGGATACGGAAAACGCTTGATATCACCAGCTACGCGGAGGTCGTCATCACGCAGCCAGCGGCGGATAAAATTCATCCTGCTTTTTCCAATTTATTTGTCCAGACGGAAATTATCGAACAGCGCCGGGCAATTCTCTGCACCCGAAGGCCGCGCTCCGAGGAAGAAAATAATCCCTGGATGCTCCACTTGATGGCCGTCCATGGAACGGATATCGAACAGATTTCTTACGAAACGGACCGATCCCTTTTTGTCGGCCGCACCAATACCTTATGCGATGCGCAGGTCATGGGAACGCCTGCCAATCTTTTCGGCACGCTGTCGGACAGTCAGGGTTCCGTGCTCGACCCGATTGTCGCCATTAGATCAAGGATAACTCTTGAACCGGAGCAGACGGCAATCATCGATCTGGTTTTCGGTATCGGAAACACAAGGGAAGAAGCAACAATTCTGGTGGATAAATATCAGGACAGGCATATCGCCGACCGTGTTTTCGAAATGGCCTGGACACAAAGTCAGGTGCTCCTGCGGCAAATTAACGCAACGGAAGCAGACGCTCAACTTTATTCCCATATCGCAAGCTGCCTTATTTATCCCAATGATTCACTGCGCGCCGGCGCCGGGGTCATCATGGAAAACCGACGGGGACAATCAGGCCTCTGGGGATACGCCATATCAGGAGATTTACCCATCGTGCTGTTGAAGATTTCCGACCAGACCCATATAGAACTTGTACGTCAGCTTATTCAGGCTCACACCTACTGGCGACTCAAGGGACTTGCCGTTGATCTTGTTATCTGGAATGAAGATCACGCCGGATACAGGCAGCTTATGTATGACCAGATTATGGGACTTATTTCATCCGGCATCGTCGCCGACGTTCAGGATCAGCCCGGCGGAATTTTTGTCAGAAATACCGACCAGATGCCGGAAGAAGACCGGATTCTTTTTCAGACGGTCGCCTATGTGATTATCTCCGGCAGTAAGGGGAAACTGATCAATCAGGTCAAGCAGCGCGGCAGTTTGAAAATAGCAGTGCCCCGCCTGATACCAAGCCGGACTCACCGTCCCGCACCCATTCCCAGAGCGGCGCCACCGCGTCATGATTTATTGTTCTATAACGGTTTGGGCGGCTTTGACCCCGCCCGACGCGAATATGTTATTTTAACGTCTCAGTTTCAGATAACACCTGCGCCATGGGTCAATGTTCTGGCCAATCCGACATTCGGAACAGTTGTATCTGAAAGCGGCATGGCCTACACCTGGGGAGAAAACGCGCATGAATTCAGGCTTTCCCCCTGGCACAATGATCCTGTATGCGACCACAGCGGAGAAGCTTTCTATATTCGCGATGATGAACGCGGCCACTTCTGGTCGCCCATGCCTCTGCCCCGGCGCGGCTTTGAACCTTATACAACCCGTCACGGCTTCGGTTACAGTATCTTTGAACACACGGAGCGCTTTATTCAATCCGAAGTTCTGGTTTATACCGCCCGGGATGCTCCGGTAAAATTAATTGTATTGAGAGCAAAGAATATCACAGGAAGGAAGCGCCGTATTTCCGTTACGGGATATGTCGAATGGGTTTTAGGCGATCTGAAGGCCAAAACCGCTATGCATGTGATTACGGAAGTTGATCATCAAAGCGGTGCCATTTTCGCGCGCAATCCCTATAACATGGAATTTCCCGATCGTGTCGCCTTCTTTAACGCAAACGCGTCCACACGAACCATAACCTGCAACCGCACAGAATTTCTCGGACGTAACGGGACACTGAAAGATCCGGCTGTAATGAAACGTCAGCATCTTTCCGGTAAAGCGGGCGCAGGACTGGATCCCTGCGCTGCGATTCAGGTTCCCTTCGAACTGGCTGATGGGGAGGAGAAAGAATTTGTTTTCATCCTGGGAATGGGACAAAACTTAAGCGAAGCCCGAAATCTGGCTCAATTCTTCAGTGAACCGTCAACAGCCCATGAGGCTCTTCAATCTGTGAAAAAATACTGGAATGATAAACTCAATGTCATTGAAGTCAAGACACCGGATCCTTCTCTTAATTTGCTGGCCAACGGCTGGCTTTTATACCAGACATTGGCCTGCCGCCTCTGGGCGCGTACAGGATATTATCAATCGGGCGGAGCCTTCGGTTTCAGAGATCAGTTGCAGGATGTCATGGCGCTTATTCATGCCGAACCCAATATTGCCCGTGAACAACTGCTTCTTTCCGCATCACGCCAGTTTGAAGCGGGAGATGTTCAGCACTGGTGGCATCCGCCACTGGGCCGCGGCGTACGCACGCAATGTTCCGATGATTATCTCTGGCTGCCTCTCACAACCTGCTATTACGTTTCGAAAACAGGTGACAGCGGCATATTGGATGAAGGGGTTCCCTTTATTTATGGACGCACAGTCAATATGGAGGAAGATTCCTATTATGACCTGCCCGTAAAGTCCCGTGAAAAGGCAAGTCTTTATGAACACTGCGTCAGAGCTATTAAAAGAGGCTTGCGTTTCGGCGAACACGGCCTGCCGCTCATGGGTTCCGGAGACTGGAACGACAGTATGAACATGGTCGGCATAAAAGGGAAGGGAGAAAGTGTCTGGCTGGGTTTTTTCCTCTACGAAGTGCTTACACAATTCGCAAAAATATCCCGTCTGCGCGGGGACACATTGTTTGCAGAACATTGCCAAAAAGAAGCCGGGCAGCTGCGTTTAAATATCGAACAGCACGGTTGGGACGGCTTGTGGTACAGACGCGCTTTCTTCGACAATGGCACGGTGCTCGGCTCGGCAAAGAATCAGGAATGCCGCATCGATTCCATCGCCCAGAGCTGGTCGGTTTTATCGGGAGCGGGCAACGGCCATCATTCGCATCTGGCCATGGAATCATTAAATCAGCATCTTGTCCGCAGTGATATCGGAATCGTCCGGCTTCTGCATCCGCCATTCGATAAATCAAATCTGAATCCCGGATACATCAAGGGATACGTGCCCGGTGTACGGGAGAACGGCGGACAATATACACACAGCGCCGTCTGGGCGGCCATGGCTTTCGCTGCCATGGGAGATCATCATCGTGCCTGGAATATTTTTACCATCATCAACCCCATTAACCACGCAAGTTCACCGGAAGCGATGGCAATTTATAAAGTCGAACCGTATGTCGTCGCAGCCGATGTTTATGCTATTGCTCCACATACCGGACGGGGGGGATGGACATGGTACACCGGAGCAGCAGGCTGGATGTACCGGTTGATTGTGGAATGCCTGCTGGGAGTGAAGCGCGAAGCGGATAAACTAACCTTCGCTCCCTGCCTGCCGGGAGAATGGGACGGCTTCAACCTGAACTACCGTTTCGGAAAAACAACTTATCAGATTACAGTAACACGCGTAAAGGAAGGAACAAACGGAACAAAAGTCTCCATTGACGGCGTCGAACAGGAAGACAAATCGATCCTCCTGAACAATGACGGAACCAGTCACAAGGTTGATGTAACTATATAATTAATAACATTATTTCACATAAAGATTCAGCAATTTCAATTACTGATATATGGCAGTGAAAGTCATATGAATGACAAAATTGAGAATTTCCAAAGTTCAGGTTTCAGCGGCAGGTTCCCCTTTTTTTAGCTCTTTCCAATACCTTGCAATCTCCCAGTTCACACGCTTTTTGGGCATCAGAACAGCCCGGCTCTTTGTTGCCCATAGCCAAATGAGCAATCGCTCTGTTATAGTAGGAATGGATATCATCCGGTAACAGCCGGATGGACTCATCATAATCTTCAATGGCCCGTTTATGATCGCCGAGAATACTGTAAGACCCTCCCCTGTTGCAGTAAGCGTTGGCATAATCCGGTCTCAGGCGGATGGACTCATTATAATCTTCAATAGCCCTCTGCTGCTGTCCAAGGCTGCTGTAAACAATCCCCCTGTTGTTGTATGCCGTGGCAAGATTGGGGGTCAGTTTAATGGCTTCGTTCAGGTATTCAATAGCCTTTTGCGAATCGGTACATTTTCCGTCAGGACACAGGGCTAACGCTTGATTGACAAAATCCGCAGCCTGCGCACGTGGTGAAACAGGTTTCTTAGCGGCAACAGGTTCCGGCAATGGAGCGGCTTTCCGTGCCATCTCAGAATCAGCCTCCATCTTCAATGATGCCATTTTTGTTGCCTGTTTAGCACTTTCTTGCATAGCAGATTTATGATTAACCATATATGTTATGATAAAAATAACGGCAATGATAATCGCTGCTATAATGTGCCCATAGTTATTCCATATTTTTTTCAACTCCGGCTGCTTTGCAGCTGAAGCCGGAACAATTTTTGTCTTTTTCCGGGGAGTCTCTGTAATGTCCAGCCACTCGCCGCAATACCTGCATTGTATATCATCGCTTTCGATTTTTTTATGACAGAAGGGGCATTTTTTCAATTTCCCGATCGGTTTCAGAATGTCCAGCCATTCATCGCAATATCTGCATTGTATATCATCGTCTTCAATCGTTTTATGACAAAAAGGACATTGTTTCATAAGCTGTTTTTTCCTTATCACGTGACAATTTAAATCTCATTGCATATCTCAAAAGTGATTGAAAATATCATAACATTATTTTTCTTTATTTAAAGAAAAAAAACGCCCGCATGAATATATAAATGAATTCCCGTACAGATATTAAAACGGATGGTTTTTTGATTACCGTTTTATTTATGCTTCAGGTGCTTTCCTTTTTTTGCTTTCTTTGAGGGTTCCGACGGCTGAATGACCGTAGTCGGCATCGGTGGAGACATGAACAATTTGATCGCAACCCATACACCAAGAACAAAGAGAATAATACTCCCGTACTGACCGGGCGTCAAACCGAGATACCGGACGTCGCCATTCCCGCTGGCATCCATGCGGAGGAAATCAAGGAAAAATCTCACCGGCGTGTACAAAATCAACACCCATGCGGAATAACTTCCCGGTTTTGCTTTCAGGCGGTGAAGAATGAGAATAGCGGGAAACAGGATAAACAGTGTAAATAAAAACTCGTAAAAACCGAGATTATGTCTGGCTCCGTCAGGATGCTGAAACGCAAGGAAAAAATCAGTTAAATGACCGGGGTGATCGAAAACAATCGTGCATCCCAGTCTACCGAAAATCCATCCTACAACCAACCCCTGAAGGATGCATTCGGCATAAATCAGGGGAAAACGGATTTTTTTTCTATGGATAAAAAACATAAAACCGAAAAGTCCGCCGAAGAATCCTCCATAAGAACTCAGCCCCTTCCAAATCTTCAGTAAATAAATCAGCCCTTGCTGGGCAATGAGTTCGGGATGATAGAAAAATGCTTCGACAAGATGAGCAAATATAAACGCCGGAACCAAAATATAAAAAATGGCATCATCCATTTCATCACGCGTAATTCCGGCTTCCTTTGCACGATGCAGCGCAAAAGCTCTACCGGCAATCAGACCCATGGCAACCAGCAATCCAAACGTACGCAGATGAAACGGACCGATATGAAATAAATCAACCAATCTGATGTCAGGTATCATGAGAGAGAACCTCCATTTTTAATATGAAATCGGGCAATGATTTCTGCGAAATCTATAACTTCGGTCAATTTATATAACCAGCCGTAAAGGTTTATACTACAAGTTAAGTTAGAATTCAGCGACTTTGGTGATTATTATATAAAATTTTTCTGCATTGCGAAGCAAATCATTATTTCTTAAAGGGGTAATGTGCCATTCAGGCGGCTTATATAGCTCCTTTCAAGAGGCGTCTGTTATTATTGTTCTTTTTTTACCCTAAAAAAAGCTGTCTTTTTTAAAACAAGACAGCAGAGCGCTCCTGTAAACTTTGTTTCTTCTACCGTAAAAGCCGTTTGTTTTCCCAACGCTTCCATTTCACCGGCATTAAGAAAAGGCTCTTCAAAAGAATGCAGCCACAACAGAGCCAAACGGAAACTGCCGAATCGGTGACGGACATCGTCACAAACAGGCTTCGGCATTTCACGCACCAGATCGTAAATCAAGGCATAACCACCTGTTTTAAGAACTCGATGCGCTTCGGATAAATCGTGGGCGGGATCTTTCCAGTGGTGTAGTGATCCTGTTGATACGACGCAATCGAATGTCTCATCCGCAAATGGCAAGGCATTGGCACCGGCGAGTGTCACCTCTATTTGAGAGTCCCGCCCATATGCATTGATATTCTGCTGAGCAATGTCAATCATGGCGGCAGATATGTCAACACCAACCAGCCTTGCGTCAGGCATTACTCTACGCAAAGCAAAAAGGAGTTGAGCCGGTCCTGTGCCAATATCAAGAATACTTGCCGTTTTACCGTAACCGGCTATATCATTGGCCACCAATTCATAGTGCTTAAGGAAAATTGATGTACTGCTCAACGCGTTGTAAAGAACGCTCCCCGGCCAGGGAATTCCTTCGGGATGAATTTTTTTTATCAACCGCCGCCAGAAACTTTTCATATTGTTTGAGACAATATTCTTATTTCTTCTGTTTAGCAAATACAGTGGATTTGCTGAAAAACCTTATATAGGCGCGCGAGTATCGCCCCAGTGAGGCCTACTTTTTCGTAGGTCGCAACGACGCGAACGGAGCGCAACACAGCAGATGAGCGTTTTTAAACAGCCCGATTGTTTATTTTTTTAACGCTGAGCTTCCGGCGGCTCCACATGCGACAGATTTTCAAAGCTCGTGTATTTGTCTATAAATGCAAGCTTGACGGTATCGGTGGGACCGTTTCTTTGCTTGGCAATGATAATTTCCGCGGTGCCCTTGTCAATATTATCATCCGATTTGTTGTATACTTCGTCACGATAGATAAAAGCGATAACGTCGGCATCCTGCCCAATGGCACCCGATTCCCTCAAGTCCGCCATCTGTGGCCTTCGGTTGGTGCGCGTCTCCACCTGACGATTCAGCTGTGAAAGAGCCACCACCGGCACTCTGAGTTCCTTGGCCAGAGCTTTCAGAGAACGGCTGATATCCGATATTTCCTGTTCACGGGAATCATGCCTGCTACCGGCGCGCATGAGCTGAATATAATCCACAACGATTAATCCCAATCCCCTGTCGGCCTTGAGCCTGCGGGATTTGGCCTTCATTTCCAAAACAGTAATGGCGGGAGTGTCATCAATATAAAGGGGGGCTTCCGAAAGACGTCCCGCGGCGGTCGTCAGTTTTGGCCAGTCCGTTTCTCCAAGGAATCCTTTTCTCAAGCGTTGGGCGTCAACTCTGGCTTCGGAAGAAAGCAGACGGAAGGCTAGCTGTTCCTTGGACATTTCCAGCGAGAAGATTGCAGCGGGAACCTGTGCTTCCATCGCCGCATTCAGAGCGATATTCAGGGCAAATGCCGTCTTGCCCATACTGGGACGTCCGGCTATAATAATCAATTCGGATTTTTGCAGTCCGGCAGTTAAATCATCAATCTTCTCAAAACCTGTCGGCACCCCTGTAATCAACTGCTGTCGGGAATACAGATCCTCGATGGAACGGAAGCTGTCCTTGATGATATCCCGAATCGGGAAATAATCCTGACGCACTTTATTTTCGGAAATTTCAAAAATACTGTGTT
>CAYMWM010000049.1:0-23708 GCA_964394185.1 uncultured Smithella sp. | reverse complement strand
AGCGGGGGCAGGATTCGAACCTGCGACCTTTGGGTTATGAGCCCAACGAGCTACCGGACTGCTCCACCCCGCGATGTTAAAAGCAACTGACCTTACAACATTATCTCCTATATTTGTCAAGGAGTTATTTTGGTAAATCCTTTAACAAAAAGTGTTTTTTCGATAGATTCAACCCTATTTCTCTGTAATGTATCCCATAAAGCGGTAAATGAGTTTGGCCGTCATGAAATCCGGCGCGACAATGCCGGGAATAGGCGCGAGTTCCACTACATCGAAACCGCGAATATTGCATGTGCGGGAAACCAGCTTGAGCAAACGAAGTACTTCTCTCCAGTTGAGGCCTCCGGGTTCCGGTGTGCCGGTTGAGGGCATGATGGAAGGGTCGAAAACGTCAATATCAATTGTCACAAACACATCGCCTTTTAAATCCTTGCTGACTGTTTTATACCAGTCCTTGTTTTCGGAAACATAATCGGCGCTGTAGGATTTGACTTTGCTCTTCGGTATGAAATCACCTTCTTCCTTGCTCATGCTTCTGATGCCCACCTGAACCAGCGGGCATATCTCCGATATTCTTCTGGCCACGGAGGCATGGCTGAAGGGGCTTCCCTGATAGCTTTCCCTTAAATCTGCGTGGGCGTCCAATTGCAAAACGGAGAGTTTCGGATATTTTTCCTTGAGCGCCTGTGCCACTCCCATAGAGATGCTGTGTTCTCCGCCAAGCATAACCGGTATTTTATTTAGGGAGACGATTTTAGCAATCTTTTTGCGGACGGCATTCACCATGTATTTCGGGCCCCGCGAGTCAATGGATACGGGCGCCATTGTATGAATACCGGCCAGATAGGTTTCTTTTCTTAATTCTTCGTCGTAGAGTTCCATATTGGCGGAAGCTTCGATAATGCCGATAGGGCCTCTGCGACTTCCGGGCTGATAGGTTGATGTCAGATCATAGGGAACCGGTACAACGACAAACATGGCATCACGCAGTGAATATGTGCAATCAATTCCTCCAAAGTTCATTTTTAAATCCTCTCTTATAATTAATATAAAAATCTTAAAACGGTTTTTAAAATGATTACGTGTAATATCTCAAGGAAAATTTATTATTTTCATAATACAAATAGGAATAATGCACAATCCAGTCGCCCAGTGTGGCAAAAATCCTTTTTTTACCGGAGATATTGTAAGTGTTTACGCCGGGGACGTGACAATGCCCGAGAACAACGGCATCGTAATTCTGCTTAAGTTTGGCCAGGGCGAATGTTGACATTTTCTTGACATGGGCATCACCTTCTTCCACCGTCAGTTCCTTGCTGGTGGAGGAGGCGAGGGCTGCCAGTTTCCAGCGGATTGAAGGTGGAATCATGCGTTGAAAATTGAAGAAAAACCCGCTGCGCAATGTTTTGCGAAGCATCATATATTTCGTATTGGTTGGGTCTGTCGTGTCGCCGTGTGCAACAAGGATATGAAGATTATCCAGCTTCGTATCCGTCATTTCTTTGTAAACTTCCATTCCCAGAATATCATGGAAATATTCATCCATGAAAAAGTCATGGTTGCCCTCGCACAGATGAATGCGGATTCCGGCTTTTTTTAGGTCAATTAATCTGTCAATAACAGGCTTGAATTCAGGATTAATCTTGTCGGGCGGGCAAAACCAGTAATCAAACAAATCTCCGGCAATGAATAATTCATCTATTAATGTTGCACCGGCTGGTTTCCTGCCGGGTTCTGTTGACGAACCAATGCGTCCTTCTTTGATATCATCAAAGAAATTCATCAGTTTTGAATATCTTTCATCGCCGGATTTGCGTAAATGAGCATCTGATATAAAAATTGCCTTCATATTCATTCCTTATCTAATGTGGACATTTCTTAGCAGATACATTTCACCAGGTCAATAAACACCTGAAGCTGCGGCAAAATTCCATTTTCTTGCAACGGATAGGGAATGGCCCTGGCCGGTGAAATTCAATTGATTCTTGTTTTGTAAGGTTTTTTTTGCTAGCGTTAGCCTCTCCAACGGAGAATGATAAGATAATTCAATAAAAAGGCGAAAATAATGGAAAAGAAACAAAATATCATCAAACGCGCGAAAGAAGTATTGAGAATAGAAGCACAAAGCATTCTGCGCCTGGTTGATAGAATAGACGGCAATTTTTCCAGTGCCGTGAATATGATATGCAAATCCAAAGGCAGGGTTATCATTACTGGAATCGGTAAATCGGGCCTGATTGGACGGAAAATAGTCGCCACCCTAACCAGCACCGGTACTCCGGCGATTTTTCTGCATCCGGTTGAAGGTCTTCATGGCGATTTGGGAATCGTGACCCGGGAGGATATATTGATTGCCATTTCCAACAGCGGTGAAACCAGGGAGCTGATGCCCGTTATAAATTCCGTTCGGAATATCGGTGCGTCGATCATCGCTTTTACGGGCGGCCTAAAATCAACTCTGGCAAGGGCCAGCGATATTGTCATCGATGTTTCCGTGGAAAAGGAAGCCTGCCCTTTCGATCTTGTTCCTACATCCAGTTCCACCGCCGCTCTGGCGATCGGCGATGCTCTGGCCATAGCGCTTTTAGCCGAAAAGCAGTTTAACAAAAAAGACTTTTATAAATTTCATCCGGGAGGAAATCTGGGTTCGAGATTGAGGGAAACAGTTGCCGATGCCATGATTACAGGGAAGAAAATTCCCAAAGTTGCTGCCGGAACCAAGGCCATGAAGGCGATAGAGGAAATCAACCGGAAAAATGTGGGATTTGTTTTAATTACCGATAATAAAAATAAACTGCGGGGAATTCTCACCGACGGTGATGTGCGGCGCATGATCAGCAAGGGAATGTCGTTTGATGAAAAAACCATCGACGAAATAATGACTCCCAATCCCAGGACAATAGATGAAAAAATTTCTCTGGCGCAGGCGATGGAAATGATGCAGGAGAAAGAAATAACTTCCTTTGCCGTGGTTAATGAAAAGAAGGAACTCAAGGGGTACGTGCATTTGCACGATATTCTGGGCCGGGGCGGATCCGTCAGTATTTCCCTGCCCTGATTGACTAAAGGGTGATTTATGGCACTTTATGAATTTGAAGGCAAAAGGCCGCGGGTCCCGGAAGATTCTTTTGTTCATCCTCAATCCGTTTTAATCGGTGATGTGGAAATCGGCCATGAATGCCTGATTGCCCCCGGTGTTTCTATCCGTGCCGATTTCGGGCCTGTTAAAATCGGCAACCGCTCCAATATTCAGGATAATTCCGTTATTCACGTTTATCCCGGTTCGCAGGTCATCATTGAAGAAAACGTTACGGTGGCTCACGGCGTGTTGCTTCATGATGTTCATATTCAATCCCGATGTGTGATCGGCATAGGCGCCGTAGTGCTTTTCGGTGCAGTCTGCGAAGAGGATGTATTTGTTTCTGTAGGCTCGATTGTACGCAAGGGGATGCGCGTTCCCGCCGGGAAAATCGTTGCCGGAAATCCCGCCAAAATTACGCATGACGTAACCGATGACCAGAAGCTGCTGGCAAAGGAAGGCATTAATTATTATTGCGATTTGTGCAGGAAGTACCTCTCCACGATGAAACTAATGCAATCCTCTTCCTAGACAGCTTTCCCTGCAATACTTTTTTGAATTTTGATAAATTCCTCTACAGTTCTGTTAATCACTTCAGCCGCCGTCGGAATGTCGTGGATAATCCCCTGAACCTGACCGGACAGATACACTCCGTCTTTCAAATCGCCGTTTTCCGTCGCTTTTTTTATCGCGACATAAGCTTGAGCCATATGGGCCAGATTCATTCCCGTTTCGGGGCCTTTCATCATTTTTTTAATGAATGATTCCTTTATTTTTTGTTCGGGTGCGGAATCGGTTTTTGCTTGCCTGTTTTCATCCTTTTCTGATTTTTCATTTCGGGAGCCGGATAAAATAGACGTCGCCAGTTTCACCCAGGACAGGTCCAGTGATTCGGCGATGGCAAAAGATGCCGTAAGGCCTTTCATCAGGTTGCGGCCTTTTTTTACGGCTTTTTCGCCGGAAGGTGTTTTTAAAATTCTGCAATACAGAGCGTCGAATCTGTTGGAATAAATCGTGTCTTCTATTCCTGATTCCAATTGTTTTTGTTTGGCTGATTGATGCACAGGACTTTCTTTGGTGATGGAGAGTCTTGTTCCCATGCCCACGCCTTGGGCTCCCAGAGCAAAAGCCGCGGCCATGCCTCTGCCATCGGCGATTCCACCGATGGCGACCACAGGTATTTTTACCGCGTCCACAATGGCCGGAACAAGAACAAGGGTCGTGACCTGACTTCCATGCCCTGCGGCCTCGTAGCCGGTTGCCTGGAGGGCGTCCGCCCCGGATTTTTCCGCCGCCAGTGCGTGATGGACAGTGGTTACTGTTGAGATCACTTTTCCTCCATATGCATGGACTTTTCTAATCAGATTTTGGCCCTTGCCCAGGGAGATGTTCAGTACGGGGACTTTCTCTTCAATGGCGACCAGCGCATTTTCGTATGCTCCCGGCATTAAAAGAGTTGCCCCGACACCGAAGGGTTTGTCGGTGAGTTCTCTTATCCGTTTAATGGATTCTTTTGTTTTGGCGGGACTTAAAGGGCCGGTGGCAAGATAACCGATCCCGCCGGCGTTGCACACCGCAGCCACAAGCTCCGGCACGCTTATCCAACTCATGCCGGGGAGAATAATCGGGTATTGGATTCCAAATAATTCGGTAATTTTTGTTTTCGTAGATTCAAGTCCTTATAAAATACTTTAATCCGGTGATTGAGTAAAAGTATTACAAATTCCTTTTCTGATCAACGCAGGCGAGCATGTCTTTTATAGTTATTTCCGGGTGGTGATAACGTTTCCTCTTTGCCGTTGAACGGCCATATTGAATTGCTTCTTCAGGGCACCATTGAATGCATGCAAAACATTGTTCGCAGTGATGCTGCCAGGCGGGTTTCCCATTAATTAATATATTATGAGCAGGACAGATTTTTTCACAAATTCCGCAGGTTGTGCATTTTTCGTCGGCAAAAAAAGATTTATCCATTTCGGGCACTTTGGAATAGGATAAACGGTAAATCGCCGAGAAGAACATATTTTGCCAGGCGGGTCCTTTTTCCGGTTCCTTTTCTTCTTTGGCGCGAATGGATGATGCTATCCTGTTTATTTTGTCCAGGGCATTGGCGAATCTGTTTTGCTGTTTTGTTTGCGGTTCAGCGCCGCCCCAGGGAATATAATTACTGGGCAGGCAAATGGAAAATCCCGAAGAAAGTCTAAGATTGTTTCTTTGCAGCAGATTTTTCAATTGAATAAGGGTTGCGGCAACCTGACCGGCGTTGACGGCTATGGCAAAATAGTATTTTCCCGGATCTGTTTCCAGACGATTTAAAAAATCAATAACGGGGGAAGGAATGCCCCAGATGTGAACGGGGAAAACAAACCCGATTTTCTTTGAGTTGGTGTCGACTTTGCCATCGCCGGTAAGTGTTATCGGAACAAGGTCGGAATTATCAATTTTTTCAGCGAGCTTTCTTGCTGTCCAAAGAGAATTTCCCGTTCCGGTATAGAAATAAATGGTAGTTTCCATTGTCGTATATCACGGTTCCTTCTTTAACGCCTTGTCATAAATACTTTCTGAAAACCCGTAAACACGGGTTCTGTTCATTACGGCAAAAGGAACATCTTCACCGTCAGGATCCACTTCTTTTCTTTTGGCGGCGGCTTTCTCATCATTATCCATGTTGTATTCGGTAAATTCGACATTTTTCGATTTCAGATACTCCCGCGCACTATCGCAATCCACGCAATTATTTCTGGTGTAGAGAACAACATTTGCGGCTTTTGCATCTTTGTTTTTTGATGCGTCATCCGGGCTTTGGACATTTGTAGTATCTGCCGGCGGGGTTTTATGAATTTCAATATCTTTTGCCGCTTTATCCTGCGGCGGCGGATAATCTGAAATCTGCGTTTCTCCGTTTTCATCCATCCATTTATAAAAATCAGCCAAGGCTGTCTGGCAAAAGAAAACCGAAAACAAGGCAAATATTAACAGATATTTTTTCATAACGTGTCCTCATAAATAAAATAATTCTAAATTTTTTTACAATTATCCCCGTAAAAAACATTGCATAAATAAAATCTGAACATATATAAAAGTATCTTAAAGTGACAATAAATGTCAATTTTTTTCTCAATACGTTTTTCCCGCAGCCGGATATTTTCTGGTGCAATTTTTTGCCCCGAAATTGTTTGTTTTCATTTTACGATGTTTATATTATATAAAAATATAAAGGTGAATTTATGTTCGGCAGGTCGGTAAGTCTTTTTACAATTTTTGGATTTGAAATTAAAGTAGATATCAGCTGGCTGTTTTTGGCCGCCCTGATAACCTGGTCGCTGGCCAGCGGTCTTTTCCCTGAAGATTATAAAGATCTTCCTCAATCCGCATACTGGTGGATGGGGGTTGCGGGAGCAATTGGACTTTTCGCATCAATCATTTTTCATGAACTTACCCATTCCCTGATAGCCAGACGTTACGGGGTGACAATGAAGGAAATAACCCTGTTTATCTTTGGCGGTGTTGCCCAGATGGAAGAAGACCCTCCTCACCCCAGGGCTGAGTTCATGATTGCCATTGCCGGACCCCTCTCCAGCTGTTTTCTTGGTCTTTTGTCTATGTTGGCCTTTAATTTTGGAATGAAAGCCGGTTGGCCGGTAACGGTTACTGGTGTTTTGAATTATTTGTCATGGCTGAACATGATTCTGGCCGCTTTTAATCTGATTCCCGCTTACCCTCTGGATGGCGGTAGAATCCTGCGCTCCGCTCTGTGGAAATGGAAAAAAGATGTTCGCTGGTCAACGGATATCGCCTCGAAAACAGGTTCAGGATTCGGGCTTTTGCTGACCATTATGGGAATTTTCTATATCGTCACAGGAAATTTCGTCGGCGGTTTATGGTGGTTTTTAATCGGGCTGTTTGTCCGTTCAGCGGCGCAAAGTTCTTACAGACATATTCTGGCGCGCAGTCTTTTCCATGCGAAAAAGGTAAAGGATTTGATGGTTACAAATCCCGTAACCGTTCCACGCTCCATATCCCTGGAAGAATTTATCCGTGATTATGTGTATAAGTATCACTTTCAGGCCTATCCGGTGCTTTCTTTCGGCCGTCTGACAGGCTGTGTTTTTGTGAGGCAGATCGCTTCAATTCCACGTGACGAATGGGCGGCACAAACCGTGGGCTCGATTGCTCTGTCCTGTAATAAGGATATTACTATTGGACAGGATGAAGATGCCAATAAGGCGCTGGAGTTGATGAACCGTACGGGAAACAGCCGTTTGCTGGTTGTTGATGGCGATGAATTAAAGGGGATAATTTCCTTAAAAGACATGCTCGCTCTGTTATCCTTAAAAATGGAATTAAATGATCTGGAAAAAACAAGTAGTCCATAATTCCCGGCTTAATAAACGAAAAGAACGTTTCCCATCTCGAAAGGATTCATTTATGCGTTAATTACCGTTGACGTTTTGTTCCCTGTATTGCGGATTTTTGTTGTAAACGGGGAGTGTGGAACTTTTCCGGTATTTTTTATGGACTGTGGAAATTTCGGATACATTTAGACTTGACTATCAAAATGTTTTTTTACTATAAAGTAATGTATTTCCTTCATGTTGCCTTGTATCCAAAGGGAATTTTTTATGCCGAAAAAAGAATTGCTTGACCCGCGAAAAATGCCTTCTCAGGCCCGAGCACGCAAAACCATGTCCGCAATTTACGAGGCAGCAGCCAATGTTTTTGATGAAATAGGTTATGCAGAATCGACTACGGAACAGATTGCTCAAAAAGCCGGTGTTTCCATAGGAACGCTTTATAATTATTTCCCCGGCAAAGAAGCCATTTTACATGGTTTGTGGGAAAAGACCATGCAAGAGATAAAGATCACAACACAACAACTCGATAAGGAGATCAGGAAACAGGGTTTTGTTGATCGCAGCATTATTCCGGGCCTTTTGTATCTGGTTTTCGATCTCTTCAGTTATCAGAAACTTCCCAACAGGCTGTTCATCAGCCAGGTCGGTTTGCCAGAAGTATTTATTCAAAAGCGCAAGGAACTAGGCCTCTATATGGAATCAGTCACGGAAGAGATATTTCGTGATTTTGCCAATGTACGTATCAGGAACCCCAGAGTTGGCGTTCATATCCTCTGGGCGACAGTGCAGGCTGTGATTCATGATTATATGCTTTCCAGTACGGAAGAAATCAAATCCGAGGAATTAATCAACGAACTCAGTGATATGATTGGCCGCTATATTTTTACCGAAGAAGCGGATAAATAATAAATGAAAGGGTGTTGAATAACCCCATGTTCAGAGGCTGTTCAAAAATGCTTAGATGTAAGGCGCGCAAAAACTGCAGCGCGAGGCGTATATAAATACGCTGTGCGGTGCGGTTTGCAGCTAAACGCAGCAGATGAGCGTATTGTAAAATCCTACGGATTTTACCGGCAAGGAAAGTAACTATTTATAATTGCACCTCCCTGCGGGAATGCGCTCCCGATCAACAGTCAGCTCTTGCTATATTCTTTCGACCCTGCATGGTACATAGCGGTGGAGAGGCGTTCCGAACTGATCACGGTGTGTGTTTTTGGTCAGACGGTTCACGTTCACTCCATATTGAACACCATTATAAACCAGCCCGAAACCATGAGGAATAACTACATGTCCCCTGCGTGCTGTATCTGTTATCTCCAATTCTATCTCTTCGTTGCCGGCCTGGGTTGTTACTCTGACTTGCTGCCCATCTTTGAGATTCAATGACTCCGCGTCATCCGGATGCATGGCCAGCGTACAGGCACGTTTGCCTTCATTCCATGCGGGATTCCGCATCAGGGTATTGGCATTCATGGACGTATGTCTGCCTGCCATCAGCACCAGCGGAAATTCTTTATCGATTTGTAATGCGATTTCTTCTTTTGTCGCATCAACGCTTTTCAATTCATCAAGCAGTTCAGGAATATACAGATTGATTTTCCCGTCTGGAGTTTTCACTTCATGAAAATTATTTTCCTCGTCAACTTTGCCCACCCAGATGCCTTCGGGATGAGCCATGATTTGCTGAAAGATTTCTTCTCCCTGCTTCGGTCCCGGCTGGAAACCGGCTCGTGCGGCATTGGCCTGGAATGATTTGGGCGAGACCTGCAAAAGTCCCCAGAGAGCCGCAAGATGGACGGACCCCATCGCTCTTCCCATCGTTTTTCCCAAAATAAACGGCATGGCCTTCATGGCTGTCGGTTCAGTCATCGCATATTCCATCAGCGCCTGTCCAAAAGCGGCATGACTTTCGTATGCTGCCTGATACAGATGATCCGGGATGGGCGGAATCAGGCCGAGTTTATCGGCCAACCGTAAATCGATTTCACCCTGTTCCAAAGGTTCGCCTTCCGGTTCAATGATCGGACGACGCATCTGGAAGTATATGCCGGGGTAGCTTATGGGGAAGAAGGTACCGTCCCATGATTCATAGCCGGAACGGGAGGGCAGTACATAATGGGAAAGCGCAGCTGTTTCTGTCATGGCCAGTTCCACGGTGACCAGCAGATCCAGATGCTGAAAAGCTTTTTCATAAGCTGTTGTGTCTGCATAGGAACGCAGAGGATTCAAACCGGAAACCAGCACAGCGCGTAATCTCTGGGGATGATCGGAGAGAATTTCCTCGGGCATGACATTGGGAGGAAAACATCCGCAAACAGGGAAGGAATTCGTCGTCATGGTTCGCCATACCTTAGCGTCTCTTTCATCCGAGTGGGGACCGAAGGGGACGATGTGACCGGGAATGATATTGCCTCCGGGAACGCAGAGCCTGCCGCAGATGGATTGAAGAATAACAATTAAGTATGAATTAAGTCCGCTATGTCTTCCCATAAAGATACCGAGATCGTAACGCAGGGATGATTTTCGCATAGCATACGCTTTGGTAACCTCGCGCACACGGTCATAATCCAGTTCGCAGATTTTCAGGGCTGCCCGGACATCAAAATCTTCAAAAAGCTCCTTTACCTGTCCGAAACCAGAAGTATGATTATCCATGTAGTCTTTATCTTCCCAGCCCTCTTTCAGAATAATAGCAATCATTGATTTAAGCAAAAGGGCGTCCGTGCCGGGACGAATCTGAAGATGAATATCGGCTATCTTTGCCGTTTCGGATATGCGGGGGTCGACGACAATCAGCAGTTTGTCCGGATCCAGCCGAATACCAGAAGAACGTCGGTATTCATTACATCAGGGCCGTCGTGCAGGTACTGTTTTCCGTGCGTGCGTCCGCACACCCAGAAAGCTCCGGCAAACTCCTGCGCCAGTGCGCTGTACTGGTATTGTGAGCCCAGTCCGCGCATCAGTGCGACGCCGAACGCCACTTCCAGGTGGCAGCTCTGGTTGCCTCCGCCCATATAGGCAAAGGAACGCGGTCCGTATTGACCGGTAATACCTTTGAGTTTGGCGGCAATTTCATCAATAGCCTGATCCCAGGAAATCCGCTCAAATTTATTCCCGACTTTTTTCAGGGGATATTTCAGACGGTCGGCATTGTGTTGGTGGTAGGCGACGTTCATCCCCTTGCGGCAGACATAACCTTCGCTTTTGACATTGGATTTATCCGCCTTCACTTTAACGATGCGGTTATTTTCTACCTCAATTTCCAGTCCACAATTCTGTGCACAGAGCACGCAGCCGGTTTTGTGTATTGTTCCCATATGGAGTCCTTTCTTCCGGATTGATAACCGGAATTTTTAGAGATGTTTTCATCAGCGCTGGGCACTGAGACGCAGCTTTTTAATGATGTTAAATAGATCATCCTTTTGCTCTTTGGTTAAACCCTGTAAAAACTCGATGTTGGCAGTTGCAATGATTTGGATTGCTTCTCTGCTTAGTGCCTGACCCTTGGGTGTTAAATGGATATGAATGGAGCGCCGGTCGTCGGGGTTGTTTTTGCGTTCGATAACTCCCGCGGTTTCCAGGCGATCCAGAATGCCGGTGAGCGTTGCGCTGTCAAGTTCGCTTTTCCGGCCGAGTTCGCTGGATGTGATTTGATCTTCCTGATGCAGAAAGCCGAGGACCAGAGCCTGGACAGGGGTGAGATTGAGTTCAGCCACTTTTTGAGAGAGAAACCGGCTGGCTAGTTGACTGGCCTTAGCCAATTGAAAGAAAATACAATCTGATTCCTTCATAATCTCCTCGTATGCAATTTACTTGTATGCTAGTATTTATGAAATTTTTCTGGATGTCAAGTTAAATTTGATTTCCATGAATGTGAAAAAACGTTAATCATTTAATTTATAAGAGTAAAATAATCTTGCTATAAACCTTGACAATTACGGTTCAATCCATTAGCGTACCAATTCAATTTTAAGGCAGGGACGGGAGCATCATATTGCCTGAATGAGTTTGGAAGGGGGGATAATAATGTTTGGTACACTTATCACCACTCATGGTAATCTGGGAAATGAATTGATTAAATCAGCGGAACTTATCAAAGGCCCGCTGGAAGATATAATGCATATCTGTATTGACCAGACAAAAGATGTTGAAGACTTGAAAAAAGAAATCAGCAGCGCCATTAAAAAACTGGATAAAGGCAAGGGCGTTTTGATTCTGACCGATCTTTTCGGCGGGACGCCTTCCAATATTTCGCTTTCTTTCATGAAAGAAGGGAAAGTTGAAGTTCTTACGGGAGTTAATTTACCCATGATGCTTAAATTGTCCGATGCAAAGGAAAATATGACTCTGCGGGATTTTGCCTGCCTTGTTAAAAGTTATGGTGAAAAAAATATTATGCTGGCCAGCGAAATTCTCAGCAAGAAAGCCAGCAAATAGTTGTTCCACGATTTTCGTGGAGCTTGAAGTTCCCTTCAAAGGTTGTTGAGCTTGGCGAAAGATTTGAATATAGCTCTGGTGCGCGTGGACAGCAGGCTGGTCCACGGCCAGATACTGGAAGCGTGGGTGCCCTTCATCAAGGCGCAATGCATTATTGTCGTTAACGACAAAGTAGCGGCCGATCCTTTTCTGGAAACAGTCATCAAAATGGCCGTGCCCAGCGATATGGAAGTGATTATCAGTTCCATGGATGATTTTGTTCAGAATTACACCTTCACTCATGGTAGCGGGAAGCGAACGATAGTTTTATTCGATAGTATTGCCGATGCATGTACCGCATTCCAACGCGGATTTCGTTTTGACAGATTGAATGTCGGTAATGTATATAATAATGAATATAAGGTTTGTTGTTCCTCTTCGGTTTTTTTATGCGATGAGGAAATTACAAAGCTGGGAAATCTGCTGAAAGAAACGGGTGTTTTTGTTGAACTGCAGCGGGTGCCGAAAGGAAGGGCGGTGAATATCAAGGAAGCCCTTAAAGATTTCTGGCATGTGAAATAGAGAAATTCATATGACCGCGGCCATTTCATTATCAAATTCTGCGCGTCTTAATTTTATCCCATTGTATTTCATGCCGGTTTCTTTGCAGCGTTATTCCGGAAAAGGCCGTTGCGTCAAACAGAAATAATGGGTGTTCATTTGTTTACTGAAATCATTTTAATATCACTTTGCGGAAGCCTGCTTTCTCTGGATCGCGTTTTTATTCAGGCGATGATTTCCCGGCCGGTCGTGATTGCTCCGCTTGTCGGACTAATTTTCAATAACCTTTACGCCGGGCTGATGATCGGCGCGATTGTTGAGCTGATTTGGATTGACCGCCTGCCGTTAGGCACCTATATTCCTCCCAACGATTCCATTGCCGCCGTTGTGGCGACATCCATTGCTGTCATCGCTGGTTCAAAACTTGGTGGCGTGTCGCCGCAGCTGATTGCGCTGAGTGTCCTTTTAGCCGTTCCCTGCGGAGCTTTGGCCAAGCAGATGGATGTCATGATTATCCATTCAAACGACAGCCTTTCCGATGAGGCGCTGGAAAACGCAAAAGATAATAACATTGCGGCAATAGAAAGGAAAAATTACAGGGGTTTAATCAAGGTATTTTTATTTTATGCCGCCTTTCTTTTTGTGGCTCAGGCCGCTTTTATTCCCCCCGTTGTCTGGCTCTATCCTAAATTCAATCAGACCATGCTAACGGCTCTTTCCTTTACGTATTATTTTTTGCCGCTGCTCGGAATTGCCGTGGCCATCAATATGCTCAAGCTTCGCAATACCATTCCCATTGTCTGCGCGGTATTTTTAATCGCGGCAATCCTTCTGGAATTTTTCCATGTGTAATGAAAAAGTTGATTTACCGGTCATTATTGACGAGATGACAAGGAATGACCTGCCGGTTGTACTAGCCATAGAACGGGCATCGTTTCCAACTCCCTGGACGAAAGGCATGTTTGAAAGAGAGCTGGAAAGCCCGCATTCCATGCGTCTTTGCGCGCGAATCCATACTGAACATGAAAGTGCTGTCGCCGGTTATATTATTTTTTGGCTGGTTGCCGATGAAATTCATCTGCATGATCTTGCCGTAGGACTTCCATACAGGGAGCAGGGGGTGGCTTTGAGGCTGATAGCGGAGATGAAGGAAATCGCCAGGAGAAATAAAGTCAGGGCCATGACTCTGGAAGTCCGGGAATCGAACACTGAAGCAATAAAGCTTTACGAGAAATGCGGTTTTGTAGTAAAAGGGATAAGACGGTTTTATTATCCGGATACCCGTGAAAATGCCATAATTATGTGGGCGGATGTAATGCCATGATCCGGGGATGATTTTGGCATTATTTGACTCGGGACGGCAATTGAATTAAAGGAATAATATTCATCGGACTAATATGGCAAAAGATATTTATGTCGGAGAAATTTTATCAAACGAAGAAATTCAGAAAGACTGCTTTCTGATGAAAATAAAAGTGACTCTTTCTTTTGAAAATCCGCTGCCGGGTCAGTTTGTCATGATTCGCATTGCCGGACTGAATGATCCCTTCCTGTCGCGCCCCATCAGCATCTATTCCTTTTCACGCGGGAAAAATTTCTGCTCGCTGGAACTGCTCTATCGCGTTGTGGGCAAGGGAACGCAGATTCTGGCCAGTTTGATTGAAGGCTCCCAGGTGGAAATAAACGGGCCGTTGGGCAACGGTTTTAAAACGGATTCTGTCAAAGAAAATATTGTTTTCATATCCGGCGGGATTGGTATCGCTCCGTTGTCGTTGCTCATTGAGAGTCTGCGCCGCGAGGCTCAGTGTTCTTCATCGTCGATGATGATGTATCCCGGATTTCAGAACATTGGTGCGGTTGTCGGTCTGGATAAAATGCAGAAGCTTTGCCGTGCCGTCAATGTCTGCACGGATGACGGAACGCTGGGTAAAAAAGGTTTTGTCACGCAGATTTTTCAAAAAGATATGAAGCAATATACACCGGATAATACATCCATCTTTGCCTGCGGCCCGCGCGAAATGCTCAAAGCCCTGGCGAAAGTATTGAACGGGAGCGAATTTGATTGCCAGCTATCGCTGGAAGAACGCATGGCCTGCGGAACCGGAGCCTGTATGGGTTGCGCCGTAGCCATAAAAGATAAGGAAGGAGCACTGGCCTACAAACGGGTATGCTCTGACGGACCGGTTTTTAATCTGGCCGATATAATCTGGGATTGATCCGATGAAGAAAACAAAAACATCTCCAAAACTGGCCGTTAATCTGGGACGGCTACATTTGAATAATCCGGTCATGACCGCATCGGGAACTTTCGGCTACGGGGAGGAATATGCCGGTTATATCGACCTCAACAAACTGGGTGCCATTGTGGTCAAGGGACTGTCGATTAAACCCCGCCTGGGAAACCCGCCGCCGCGCATCATGGAAACGACGGGCGGCATGCTCAACGCGGTGGGTCTGCAAAACATCGGCGTTGAGGCTTTCATTGAAGAAAAGCTTCCCTTCCTGCGCAAACATGATTTGAAGGTTATCGCCAACATCTATGGCGAAACCTATGACGACTATAAAAAAGTGGCCAGAGTACTGGATGGAGCAAAAGGCTTGCACGCGCTGGAAGTCAATATCTCCTGTCCCAATGTGAAGAACGGCGGGTTGAGTTTCGGCGCCGATCCGCAAATTGCCGCCACGGTTACACGCGCGGTAAAAGATGAAACGTCCCTGCCGGTCATCGTCAAGCTGACTCCCAATGTGACGGATATTACCGTTATCGCGCAGGCCGTCGAAAAAGCGGGCGCTGACGCCATATCGCTGATTAACACGCTGACAGGAATGTCCGTTGATTTAAAAACCAGAAGGCCTCATCTGAAAAACATTACCGGCGGCTTGTCCGGACCGGCGATAAAACCGGTGGCCCTGCGCATGGTCTGGCAGGTTCTGCAAAAGGTATCCGTGCCTGTGATCGGTATCGGCGGCATCATGACAGCACAGGACGCGCTGGAATTTCTGATTCTGGGCGCAAAGGCGGTACAGATCGGCACGGCCAATTTCATCAATCCCTGTGCCACGATGGAAGTCATTGAGGGAATAGAAAAATATCTTGCCGACAATAAATTGAAAGACGTGAATGATATTATCGGCACATTCCAACCTTAAAAAATAAATGTAGTACCGGTCTTTAGACCGGTAAAAAGCGAACCTAAAGGTTCGCACTACAATTAATAAATATGATAAAATTCAAACCAAATCCACGTCTCAAGGATTTTGACTACTGTGGATGTTATCGCTATTTTATTACAATTTGTACAAACAATAAGAAAAATATATTTGTTAGGAATGATAATCTTGTAAAAAAAATTATAGGATTACTTGAAAAGACAGGAGAAAAATTATTTTTCACTGTCTGGATTTATTGTTTCATGCCGGATCATTTGCATATCCTTATAGAAGGTAAAAATATGCATTCTGATTTAAAGAAGTTTGTTAAAGATTTTAAACAGAGAACTTCTTATTGGTATAAAAATGAAGAATCAAGTGCGGGAAATAAATTATGGCAACCCGGTTATTATGAACATATATTACGAAAGAAAGAGGATACCGATAATATCATTGAATATATCCTGAATAATCCGGTGCGAAAGAGATTGGAGATGAATGCCCTTGATTATAATTATTCAGGATCATTGATGATTGATATAAAGGAAATCTTGTTTTGATATACAATTAAAATAAAGCATGTAGTACGAACCTTTAGGTTCGTGTATAGAAATTAAATGATGAGAAAATCCACGGAAGAAATCATCAGCGGTGTTTATCTGATCGGCGGGGCGGGCATAACGTCAGCCGATGATGCGGCGATTTACCTGATTGATTTTTCGGGAGAGCCGGTTTTGATTGATTCGGGATCGGGCAGAAGCTTCTCGCAGATTGTCCGCAATATTGAAATGCTGGGTTTCAATCCCGCCGATGTTCATTATCTGATTCTGACGCACAATCACATCGACCATATCGGGTCCGCGCCTTTTTTTAAAAAGCAGTACGGCACAAAGATTCTGATTCATGAACTCGACGCCGGAGCCGTGGAAAGCGGCGATTCCCGCAAGACAGCCGCCGGCTGGTACGGGACGACTTTCCCGCCGACACCGGTTGACCAAAAGCTTAAAGGTGAACACGAAGTATTAAAATTCGGCACAGAGGATTTACATTGCCTGCATACACCGGGACATACGCCCGGTTCGATTTCAATTTATCTGGACAGGGCAGGGAAGAGGGTTCTATTCGGGCAGGACATACACGGGCCATTTCACAAGGATTTTGATTCCGATATCAAAACATGGAGAAAATCCATGCAGGCATTGCTTGATCTCAATGCCGATATTCTCTGCGAGGGTCACTTCGGAATATTTCAACCCAACCAACGCGTCCGCGAATATATTGAAAGTTATCTGGAAGAATACGAATAGTGATGGGCTGTTCCAAAACGCTCATACCCTAAAGGGCACTATAGTCTGCGGTGTTGCGCTTCACCTTTCGTCATTGCAACGTATGCAAAAAATACGTTTCATTCCTCATGGCTCGCGCGCCTTGCATCTAAGCATTTTTAAATAGCCCTGAAACTTGGAGTTTTTCATCGACCCCATTGATTCCTGATTTCTGCATCTCTTTATAATTTAATCTAACAACGATAAAAAAAAGACAAAATAGTGAGCAGCCTACTTTCGGATTCATAATACAAACATGATTTTTTAATATCTTTAGGATCATAATATACTTTAATGGAATCACCATAGTGAAACTCAGATTCTAAAATAGCTTTTGCATCATCATATGATAATTCTATATATTCTTTACTCGGACTTGCATTGCCATAATACTTCATGTCATGAATTACGTATTCATATAAAACGTTAACATCGTACAATTTGTTAAAAACTTTAGAATGCAACTTTGCAAAGAATGGAAAAAGATCGCTATCCGTTGGTGAAGGCACAATTTTAGAAGAAATAATATTTCCCATGATAAAGGGCAGAGTCTTTTCTTTCATTTGATACCCCAGGTTCGATCGAGTCTTTCTTACTCTATGTTTCCTCAATTCTGAATATTTCGGTTTAACAAGATTGAACCAGTTCAAGCACCTACAATCTGGCGTGCTGCAAAAGCCAGTCATAAAGGATTGAGGATGTGTAGGCCTGCTCGCAAGTCGCGACATGACCGGCATCATGGTAGCGCGTATAGGTTACCGGCGCGTTTTGCGCTCGCAGAGCTTCGAACAGAACATCACTGTTGTCTACCTTCACGGCTTCGTCAGCGGCGCTGTGAAACAGCCAGACGGGTAATGAACTGAACTTCGCGGCGTGCAAGGGATTGCCGCCGCCGCTTACGATGGCAACCGCGGCGAATCTTTCGGAAGTCTCCGCGGCCAAATCCCATGCGCCAAAGCCTCCCATACTGAAACCTGTCACATAAATCCTCCTGACGTCGGCATTTACCTGTTCGACCGCCTTTTCGACGAAGGCACTCAGAAGGCCGCCATCCCAGAACCGGCCCTCAGGGCACTGAGGCACTAGCAGAGAGAAGCGATCAAGGCCGTATTGCGGGAAGAGCTTTGGCGGGCCGTATGCCTTCACCTTTTCCAGGTCTGTGCCGCTCTCCCCGATGCCGTGCAGGAAAAGAAGCAATGGGCGCCCCTTTGCGCCTCCGGCAGCTTCAAAGAAAAGCGAGGGATATTCCTGCAGATTGAGTTGATTCATGCTTCTTACCGAATAATTTACCGCCAGCCGAAGTCGATGTTCATATCACCGGGGGCTTCCAGTTCGATATTGTTTTGAATCATTTTCTTTTGTCCGGCAGGGACATCCAACAGCCAGACAAATTTAGATTGATCCTTCTCCACCGGTTCAGGATTCTGTTTGAAATTCAACTTAATCTTTTTGTTGCGCGACTGCGGCACCGGTTCCTCGATGCGCAGCTGGATATCTGAACTGCCGGAATTATTGGCCTCGATGAGCCACTGCCAGTTGCGGGTCTGTTTATCCAGAATCATTCTTTCTCCCGAAGCATCGGCAAGCGTTGTCGAGGTCACTGTAATCAACGGATTTGTGCCGAAGAAAATCGTTTTCTCGGAACCGGCAAAGGAAAATTCTCGTTTGCCCAGCACGGCTCCATCGATCATAAACATCGCCTGTCCGGGGGGAATGTCGGTGGGCTTGTCCAGTTTGACCTGAGCGCGAACAAACGCCTGCGGATTCATGGCGGGGCGCGCCAGGAAACGAAAATCGGCAGACCAGGTTTCATCCTTGATTTTCAGATACTGTTTGCCACCCGCCGCAATATTTTTTTGTCCCAGCGACCAGACGGAATAAGTTGTGTTTCTGGTTTCGACGGGTGCGGCAGCGCCTACGGCTTCATCATCCGCTTCCGCTTCAGCCCTCATAACAGGTGCGGGCGCAGCAGCGGGAGGTTCCATAAGCTTCGCGGATTTGTAAAGCCTTCTAGGCTTGATAATCCAGTCCGGCATTTCGGGCGGTTCAACATTGACCACCGGCTTCAGGGTGGCCAGATTCAACTGCACGTGCTTCCAGTCTTCACCGGAAGACTGCCAGACTTCCGCCTCCCACGAGAAAGAGATTTTTTTCTCACCCGGCAGAGCCTCGATGCGATAAAGCGGAAGCCAGCCGCAGCCGGCAAGCGTGTAAGTATAGGATAAGGGAATTTCCTTAAGACTCGCACCCGATAAGAATAAGATTATTTCCCAGGCGGTTTCTTTTTTGCCCGCGGCCTGATCCAGTTCTTCCTGGATTTTTTTGATGTTCTTTTCTGTTTTTTCCAATAGGCCGTCCGCGGTGGTCTTATCCTGACTTGCTTTCTGGACATTCTTTCCTATGGCTTCGGACAATTTATAGGAATCGGCAACCGTCTTTGTCCTGGCTTTTGTCTGCGCCTGCCAGAATTGAATCTGTGCGTCAAGTCCCTGAATCTTTGCCTTTGTTTCTTTTCTTTCATTTTCGGCCGAGATCAGACGTTTGCGTATTTCGGCTATCCTGGATTCATCCTGCACTTGAACCGGTTTGGCCTGCATATCGTCTATTTTTACACCGCTTTCCGGCGCGATGATGACAACGAGTGATGCCGGATCGGATTGCGGCGGCAGCGTCACGGTTGCTGTGCATTTCCCGTTAATACATTTTGGGTTGACTTTTGCCGTTTCCGAAATTTTGGCGGAATTGGGGAAGAGCGTGACCTCTTTCACGGCGGCGAAAGAACACACAGGGAATATCAGGATAAAACAAATAATCAGTCTGTAAGAAATAAGCAAGTTGCGAATTTTCATAATCATGCCCCCTTTGGTCGTTTGAGTAATATTGCGTTAATATCTTTTAAAATCCACCCCGACCCTCCTTTAAAAAAGGAGGGAATAAAAAAATAAGATTTCTCGCTTCACCCGAAATGACATCATTGATTTTTTACTTCTTTAAACTCTGTTTCACTTTAACCGCGATTTCCCTGACTTTCTGCATGACTTCCTGTTCATCGATTGTCAGCAGTTTGCGGTTTTCCATAACAACTTTACCGTTGATTAATACTGTATCCACATCGGCGCCGCTCATCGTGTAGACAAGATGCGAATACTCGCTGTAAATCGGCGTCAGGTGCGGTTTGTTCAGCCCGATAATGATGATGTCCGCTTTTTTCCCGGCTTCCAGAGAGCCGGTGATTTTTCCCATGCCGAGCGCTTTTGAGCCCTCGATAGTCGCCATGCGCACCACAGTTTTGGCGTCCATTACTGTCGGGTCAAGTCGGGCAACCTTGTGCAGTTTGGCCGCCGTGGACATTTCTTTTATCATATCCAGATTGTTGTTGCTGGCGCACCCGTCGGTTCCCAGACCCACGGTGATTCCGGCCTTGAGCATTTCCGGCACCGGAGCCACACCACTGGCAAGCTTCATGTTGCTGGCGGGATTGTGAGATATTTTGCAACCGCATTCGGCAAACATTTTAATATCTACCTCCGACATATAAACGCAGTGAAACGCAATCAGGTGTTCATCAAGATAACCAATGTCCTTTAAAAAAGCGACAGCGCCTTTGCCGAATTTCTCTTCAAGCTGTTTTTTCTCGGCGGCGTTTTCCAGAAGATGCAAGCCTATCGGCAGATGATAATCTTCTGCAAGCCGCTTGCAGTCGGCAAGTTCTTTCACCTCGGTCAGCAGGGATTTGGAGCAGGTGTAGAGAGCGTGCGGCTCGATAATGATATTGACCAGCGGGTCATCCTTCCATTTTTCGGCAAGCATTTTCGTATAGGCAATGCCTTCGGCGGGCGTTTTGAAATTGGGCGACGGGAAATCGAAAAGCACTTCTCCGACAAGACAGCGGATGCCGGCGGCTTTGGCCGCGCGGGCTGTTTCGTCCTCGAAAATATACATATCACAGAAAGTAGTCGTGCCGGATTTAATCATTTCGGCCGCGCCGAGCAAGGAACCCCAGTATGCCAGTTCTTTATTCACATTTTTGGCTTCGGCAGGGAAGATATAATTATTGAGCCAGTCCATCAGCTCCAGATCGTCGGCAATGCCCCGAAAACAGGTCATGGCCGCGTGTGTATGGCAATTTACAAAGCCGGGCATGATGAGGGAATCTTTGGCCGCGATGGTTTTTTTCGCCTGATACTGTTTTGTTATCTCATCGGTCGTGCCGACGGCGACGATTTCATCCGCGTTGATCGCCACGGAGGCGTGGTCCAGGCAGGTATTTTTGGAATCAAGCAGAAGCGCTTTCGCGCCGGTGATGATTAAATCAACTTCCTTCATTCAGTATCCTTTCTCATGCGGAAATTTGCGAGTGCGAAATGCTTATCATATTAGGCGCGAAATCATCAAGAAGCAAAAATCGTGGCAGGGAAAATGAATCAGTAAGTTCTTGACACTGCAAAACAAAAATAATATAAGCGCAAATCGCTACACGAGTTATCCTACAAGCCTGGGTGGCGGAACTGGTAGACGCAAGGGACTTAAAATCCCTCGGTCCTTGAGGCTGTGTCGGTTCGATTCCGACCCCAGGCACCACTAAATTCAACATATTACACATCTTCAATTGTCTTTGCGATCCACGTCTCACTCGGCATGGCAATTTCTTCATTCTGTCCACCTTGGGAGGGGGTAAGGGGGCGCCTGTCGGGCTACCGGGCAATCCATGTTCACAGACCGGTTTGAACCCGTTGAAAGTCGAGTCGAAAACGGCCGACCGAACGCAGGGATGTATAAACTGAACATTCCTGTTAAGGTATGGTTATCCGGAAAATCGAAGCCGAATTTCAGGACGTTTTCCATCAACTCTACGCCGCCTACCGGAACACTGTCCTCGACATGGGTTCCGATGCTGTTTCACTGCAAAGCTCTTCCGAAATGAGGAGTTATTATGTGCATATGGATTTGAGAAAATTCACAGGAATGAAACTGCTGAATTTCCGACTGAGTCTGAAGAATAATCTTCCGGCCGCCACCCTGCTGTCGACAACAGCCGTCTATGATGCCGCACGGGAACAATCGCGCCGGGATCTTCAGATACTGGTTCAATACGCGACCGTCACGAAATCCGTCATCATGCTTTCCAGGGAATTGATGAGAAAAATTAAATAAACCGGTTTGCCGTATGCTGCGGCAGTCATTCTTCTTGTTATTTCAACATCAATCAGATTGACGGCTTCGCTTTCCTGTCTTTTCCCTGTCTGTCAGGCAAAAAAAACCTATCCGAGGTTCGCCGTTTACATCTTCATAATTCTTTGTTGTGATATTTCTGTTTTTATCTATAATGCAATTCTTAAAAGATAAAGGTAAGAAAATTTATGGCTAAACTGACATTGGATGAATGGATTGCCCGCATAAAGAAAAACAAAGGTTTCAGCTCCAACGCGGCGGCCATTGTCGAAATCCCGGCCAAAGAAGGCGACTGGGAAGATTATCCCTCCTGGGTGAATCCCCGGCTGGTTTCCGTTTTGCAGAAGCGAGGGATGGACAAGCTATACCGGCATCAGGCGCAGGCGATACGCTTTATCCGCAATGGCGAGGATGTCGTGCTCGTGACGCCGACGGCCAGCGGCAAAACGCTGTGCTATAACCTGCCGGTTCTGCAAAGCATTCTGGAAGAACCGGAAACGCGCGCCCTGTATCTTTTCCCCACCAAAGCGCTGGCGCAGGATCAGATGCATGAAGCCCACAGCCTGATTGGCGACCTTAATACCGACATTAAAACCTATACATATGACGGCGACACGCCTGACGACGCGCGTCAGGCCATCCGGCGTCAGGGACATATCGTGGTCACCAATCCCGACATGCTGCACGCCGGGATTCTGCCGCACCACACCAAGTGGCAGAAACTCTTTATGAACCTGAAATACATCGTGATTGACGAACTGCATATTTACCGCGGGATTTTCGGTTCGCACTTTGCCAATGTCATCCGCCGGCTTACGCGGATATGCCGTTTTTACGGCGCCAATCCCGTTTTTGTCTGCTGCTCGGCAACGGTGGCCAATCCGCGTGAACATGCGGAAAAAATTCTGGAGAGGTCTGTTGCGCTTTTGGACAAGAGCGGTGCGCCGACGGCGGCCAAGACTTTCGTTCTTTATAACCCGCCCATCGTCAACCGTGAACTGGGCATCCGCCAGAGCGCTCTCACCCCTGCGCGGAAACTTGCTTCGGATCTTATCGAAAATAATATCCAGACCATCGTTTTTGCCACGAGCCGCCTGAATGTCGAGATATTGACCAAATATCTCAAGGATAAATTTGTCAAAACAAAGCCGGTCGATGACCATTTTGTAACCGGTTACCGCGGAGGCTATCTGCCGAATCTTCGCCGCGAAATAGAAAGCGGTCTGCGTTCGCGGGAAGTGATGGGTGTCATCAGCACCAACGCGCTGGAACTGGGCATCGACATCGGCAATCTGGAAGCGTGCATTATGACCGGCTATCCCGGCTCGATTGCCAGCACCTGGCAGCAGGCCGGGCGCGCGGGCAGGCGTTCGGGGCATTCCCTGGCAATTCTCATTGCCCGCAGCAATCCGCTGGATCAGTTCATCATGGAAAATCCCGCTTACTTTTTTGCACTGTCGCCGGAGCACTGCCGTATTAATCCAGACAATCTGCTGATTCTCCTTCATCACATTAAAAGCGCAGCTTTTGAACTGCCTTTTGAAAAGGGAGAGGAATTCGGCGGCGAGAATCTGGAGGAATTTCTGGAGTACCTCGAAGAAAAAGGCGTATTGCACCGGACCAATGACCGCTGGCACTGGGCGGCGGAAA
>CAYMWM010000048.1:0-24125 GCA_964394185.1 uncultured Smithella sp. | reverse complement strand
AATCCGGATGTCGCAGGTTCGAATCCTGCTGGGCGCACCAATTAAATCAAGGGGTTAGCCAATCACGGTTAGCCCCTTGTTTTCGTTTGTGACCAAATTGTGACCAGTTGTCTGAAAAATGGCATTTTCCAGCCTACAAGCGGCTTCCTGATTTTCGCCTTTCATTAAATGAGCATAAACTGAAAGTGTAACGTTTGGGCTTGAGTGTCCTAACTGGTTCTGTATGTATTTAATGTTTTCCTTTTGCTCGATTAAAAGGCTTGCATAGGTATGTCGCAAAGCATGAAACTTAATGTGAGGGATTTTAGCCTTCTTTAATGCTGGCGCATAGTGCCGCCTGACCATGTTGAAACAGCATATTGGCGTTCCTGTTTCCGATGGAAAGACAAGATCTTCTTCCTTGCTTGCGCTGATTAGCTTCCATGCGGCAAGTTCCCTGACCAGCATAGGGGCAAGGTCTATCTTTCTAATTGATTGCCTTGTTTTCGGTTCAAAAAATCTTCCATGATTAAACGTGCGCTTGATGTTGATTTGCTTACTTGTAAAATTTATATCTGACCATTTCAAGCCTAACAGTTCGCCTTGCCTTGCCCCTGTCATAATAGCTGTAAGGTAAAGAGTTTTATATTTCTGAATCGGTTCAGCTTCCAGCAAGGCGCGGATTTGCTCAGGTGTCAAAATTGATATTTCGCTTGATTCGTCAACTTTGCCAGTGGCTTTTGGTCTTTCCGCGTCAATGACCGGGTTATAGTCAATCAATCTATTTCTGACCGCGTATTTCATAACCTGATTTAAAGTCACAAGAATTTTTCTCAGGCTCGCTAAGGCTATATTTTCAGATTGCCGCGCCGTGATAAATTTCTCAATATTTGCGGTAGTAATGAAATTAATTTTCCGGGTGTCCAGTTCTGAAAAATGGTTCTTCAGGTGACCTTGATACATTTCCCACGTGGTTTCCCGGCAACGTGTTTTTTTATATTCCAGCCATAGCGCGGCTACCTCAGAAAAAAGAGGTGTCTTTTTGTCATGTAGAAAAGTTCGCCTTTCTATTTTTGATTCGATTTCATGGAGTTCTTTTCGTGCCGCGTCTTTCGTGATTCCCGCCTTCATTGTCTTGCGGTAACGCTTACCATGCTGGTCATAGCAGTCTATGACATAACGTCCGCGCCTTTTAGTTATACAAGCCATTACAGCCCCCTTAATAAAAAACCCCCTTTTAAAGACCTCTCACAGCCATAGGGACTGCCTATAATGTCACCATTACAGGGATCTTCAAAAAGGGTTTTGTTTAATAAGTTTTTCATTTCCCTATGCTTTGAGATTTAAAGTTATATAACTTATATATTATATTCAACCTGTTTGCAAACGCTTTTTTGTTGCTCAATAAATATTAATCAGGTATATAACTTATATGACAACTGAAAAACCGCAACTTCTATTAACTCTTGATGATAACCTTCTTAAACAGATAGAAGATTATCGTTTCACTAACAGGATAAATTCACGCTCTGAAGCTATACGCCGCCTTATTGAAGAAGGTTTGAAAAATGCTAACCCTCCGCAAAAATCAAAAAAGAAATAATTTGTTTAAGAATTATATTTATGACCGGCAACTTCACGCTCAAGTTTTTCAATCCTATCTGCTAATTCTGAATCGCTTATTACACCCCGTAGGACGTTCAGCAAAAAGCCCAGCTTCCCGGCAAGTCCGGGGTCAACTTTTCCCGCTCTGGTTTCATTAATCAGATCAGCTAAATAAATTCGCACGTCTTGAAGGCTTTTTAATCTTTTCTTATAAGGCTTTTTTTCTGTCTTTTTCGCTGTCATAGGGGGTGTGTCCTTAATTTAAAAATATTTATCAAGACTTACACTTTTTTTTAAATACAATATCAGGGCATTTTGCCCTTATGTTTCATCTCTAATTTCATGAAAAACAGGCACAGCAAGAGGGTGTTTCAATAACGGCTTTGCTTCAGAAATAGCCCGCGCGTTCAATTCTTCATCCGTTTCATTTTCCGCCCTCAATACTGATAGGTCATTATAACGCCAGCCCTTCACTGGTTTTGGCGGTGGCGCGTCTTTTCTGCCGTCCACAACGTACATAAAAACACCTTCAGGCTTTTCGCTCTCATCTACAAATATCTTTTTTTCAAGTTCCTCAACACGTTTTTCAAATGTCTTATTCATGATATTCCCCTTTCATCAAATTATTAATATTCATCTTATCCTTGCCAATCAGTGCTTGATTTAAAAATACTTCCCTTGATAAGTTTATAATCACGGTACAGCCCGCGCGGATTTATTTCCGTTCGCCATGCTTTAGCGTCAACGATTTTTACTTGATTGACTTTTTTGTCATGTAGATAGTCAAGGCTTAGATATAGCCGTGCCTTTTCCTTACTGAAATCACCGCCCCGGCCATTGTCTTTCCCCTCTGATTTCTGCAATGCAATTATGCAAATGCCTTCTTTCAGCTTCTTATGAATCTCTTGAATGTATTGCGCGACTTTCCAAAAGTCTGTGGTTACTTCCAGAAAATCAACAATAAATATTTTCTTTTCCGGCGTGATTAAATCGGCAAAGTTACTTGCCCTATGATAAGCGCGAAATTTCCAGTCTTGCAGTTTTACGGTGTCAAAGAGTTCAAGGCGTTTCCGAAATTCAGTGTCACCCATTTCAGAATTGAGATATACGATCTCAAGACGTTTCATATTCTCTTTAACAATGTTCAAGAGAAAAGCCGTCTTACCTGAAGATTTACTTCCAGCCACTATGACAATATTTCCAGGATATAGTTTGCAATAACTATCAATACCCAAAGGCAAGGCAAGAGGAAAATCATCTGTGGGCGCGTTCAGGAAATTGACTTCTTCAATGTCGTTTTCAATCCGGCGATAACAGCCGTCTTTTTGGCCATGTTTTTCTATTATCCCTTCTTTCTTCAAGCGCAAAAGTGTATTGACAACATTTTTCTTTTCTTGCCGTGAGGTCACTTGAAGTCGGCTGAAGACATCTGAAGTCAAGAAGAAGCCACTTGAGGTCAAAACGAAATCCCTGACCTCTTGTGAAAAGTTAATTTCTCTTTTATTGGCACGTTGAAAAGCAGACTCAATTTTTTCCTGAATCCATTTACTATCGGAATTTTCACCCCATGAAATTATCAGTCTTTCAAGTATTTGTGAGATTTCTTCTTTCGGCATACCACCTTTGACAAGGCAATTACTGACATGAAAAAGATCATTATCCCGGCGGCCATTCTCAAACATTTTAGCGGCACTGACTTCAGTTTTGACTTCACCCCTATATATAGAATTATTTATTATATTATTAAATGCGCTTAGAAGCGCATTAGGCACCGGCGGCGGTGTGATCTCTGCTAAAGATAAACCGTCAAGCCATTCATAACCCTTCCCATTGCCATTCATGGAAGGCGCGGCCACTATGTAGCCACCTTCGCCGCGAATGTCCACGCCGGGCATTATGCCCGCCTGAACAGTCAATTTTGAATCTGTCGGATATTGGAAATATAAATGCCACCCGCCGCGCGGTGTTCGCGCTGTCGGTATGTCAAGGGAATCCGGCAAAAGTTTCTGAACAGCGTCAAAGCCTTCCTGGGAATCGCAATCAACAACAAACAAGCCTGAAATTTGCCCTGTGACAATTCCTATCATGGCATTAGGCCATTTACCCCACCATAACTTTATTTCCTCTGCTGTGGGCTTTCCACGTTGATAATCTGACCACTGGAAGAATGGCTTCTTATTCTTTTGTAATGGAATAACAGAGAAGTTATTTTTCGCGGCATAATTCAAGGCCGCATTTGTGAGTAAATTATTTGTATCATTCATAAGCCCTATGCTTACCCCTCATAATTTGTTTTATATCGCTGAAACAATCTCTGTGGCGTTTCCTAGAGCAAAAGAAGGCTCATTTAAGCTATTCTCTAACTGTTCAATTTCCTGTTCGGTCAGTTCGATCATTTGCCGCTTGAGAAAAATCTTCCTCTCGATGATTTCTTTTTCTGTCATTATGCGCCCTCTCCATTGTATTGTGTTTCAATCCACTGGAAGACCTTACCGGGATTGAAGCGCAAATATTTGCCGATCTTGATGCGCGGGATAGCATTAATGCCGGTGTGCATGGTTCTGCTGTAAAGCCATGACTGTTTGACCCTTAGCAGTTCTGCCATTTCCTGAATGGTTAATAATTCTTTCCCGGTGACTTCACTAGCAGTGAGTAGTTTTTGCTCTGACATTTCATTCCCTCCGTAAATTTAATTATGAAGACCATCAAATAATAGGTAGCTTCACTGGCTATAATCTAATACGGATTAAAAGGATAAAAAACGCAGATAACTAAAAAGATTATTGCGGTAAAATAAGAATAAAAAAATAGGTGTTATTTATTATGACTGGCAAGTATATCATCAAAAGTGCGGCTACTAATTTTATACATTTGACAAACTAAATCTTTTATTGCGCCCTTGTTTGGTAGCGTTGCAATATCACGCTGTCTGTTAGCATTTGGATATTTCCATTGCGGCGCGAAATTACCCTCAGCGTCAAAAAGATCTGAATTTTCAACAAGAGAAAATTCTACTTTGTCGTGATTTAAAATAAGCCGGGCAAGTTCCCGGTTTTCAAAATAAAAATTATATGTAGAAATAACTTGAGCAACATAAAGAAAAGATCGTTTCTTCTTTGGCTTTGGGCCGCATTTAATAGGTTTTCTTTCTGGATCAAGATAGTCTGCTAATTTGTTAATGATTTCCGGCGTGATATTATCGGCTTGCTCTCTTAAACATTTGACAATAACTGGACGGTTTCCCGTTTCGATTCCATAAAGAAGATTCATTTCATCGACATCTTTTTGAACCTTCGCCAAGTCTATCTTTTTCTTCATATCCGCGCCCCTTTGCGGCCCTGTATTGATGAAGGGAAGGCGGTCAGGGTTCACCGCCGTTTCGCGTTGCAATCGCTATCCCTTGCAATTATCCGGGGTGTTTTTTATTTACTACTCCCTGATTCCTTACATTTATAAATTTCAATATTTACCATTTGGATATTGATTCCGGCGGCATATTCGCTGGCAACATTGATAATTTTATATGAATCACCACCAGCCATTTCAGTATTTACCTGAGCATAATAAGTCATTGTGCTTGCTCTTGCCTCAAAATAAGCGGGTTTGATAAACTGGCATTTACTCGTGTCTGTAACGGTAGAAATTTTATAACCCTCAGGCGATAGTTGATGTCGCGCTCCACAGCCGGTCAAAAGAATTATTACAAATAAACAAAATATTTTTTTCATCCTTTCCCCCTTTCCCCTTCAATTTAAAATTTCAATCAGGAATCTTGTGACCACTTTGTGACTATAACTAAAATAAACAGTGTATGAGACAATAAAACAAGATAAGAAAACTTTCAATATTTCTTTAGTGTTGTTTGATGTTGTTTTATATAGAAAATGCTTCCAACGCTCTACGAATCCGGATGTCGGAGGTTCGAATCCTCCTGGGCGCACCAGTAAAAGCAGGGGGTTATCCATTGATGGATAACCCCCTGCTTTTGAAAATATCTTTTTCCCGCAATAAACACAATTTACGATTAGACTATTCTGTAATACAAAAAATAAAGATAGATCAACGGAAAATTAATACACGGAATATGCTGAAAACCGCTGCATCGATTGAAATGAAACAAATGAAATGATAAAATGCGAAGCGCACAAATAATAAAATAATAGGCTCTAGCGATCATTTTTATATTGCGACGCCTTCTCAAAGGCACAAACCAGAATAATAGCTGGGAATATAAGCACCATATTCGATATAAAAAAACTATAATGCAGCGAACCAACCATCCAGTAATATATGGCTTTGGCGGAACCTATTGTATAAAATACCGATATGGTTTTCGAAACAAGTATGGGAAACGCCATAATCATTAGAGAAACGATTAATAATTCGCAAAGATTATACAATACAAACAAAAGAGGATGCACTGTCAGAAGCAAACGGCATATGGGATTCGCTTCATTCACCACACTGAAGGAAGTTATCCAGTATTCGGCGGGCTGCCCTAACAAGGTCAGGCTGACATCCAATAAACAAGTCATCATAACTGGAAAGCATAACCAAAGTCTGCCTTTTGAATAATCGATATTCAAGTTCCATTTCCGGCCGATTAGCAACACAAATCCCGATGATATACATAAGGAAAAGATAACCGGGATGAGCACGTGCAAACCGAAACCGTGCAATAGAAAAATATGCATGATTTTATCCTTCTCTTCAGGAGAGATTCAAACTCTTTACCGATTATTTCTAAACTTATATTTAACTTAAATTTTTTACTAAAAGGCAATTCAGAGTTCAACCTTTTTTTACCAATTTTTCCATTATCATAAATTTTCTTTGGTAAATAATCAAAAGAGAGCAAGCAATTCACGTCTCTCAACGAATAAGGAGAATGCCCTGAAATTATCTTTTGACAAATCAAAAATAAGTTGTATAATACAACTATGTTGATAGATATCAAAGAAGAAGTCATTGAATTTATGGAAATATTGAGTGGATTGTCGCAGGTTATGCGATATTGCTGCCGTGATGAAGCTTTTTGTGAAAGTGTCACGTTCCATCAGTTTATAATTCTGGACGCGGTGGCAGGGGAAAAAGAGCTTTATATGGCTGAACTGCATAAAATTCTGTCTGTGAAAAAAAGCACAACAACCCGGCTGGTCAATCCTTTAATTAAAAAGGGACTCTTACGGAGGGTGAAGGCGGAGCATGATTTTCGCGCCATCAAGCTTGTATTGACCAGTCAGGGTATTGATATCCACAAAAAGATCTTGGTCTGTCTGGCAGACTTTCTCCAAAGGATGCTGGGAAATATACCGGCAAAAAAAAGAATTGATGTATTGGAATCGGTAAAAATTTTTATTACGGCTATAAAAAACTCGGCCAATGGATGTAATTGTTGTTAAATATTTTTAAGGAAAATATTATGGACAAGCTTGAACTTCCGGTAATTCAAAATCAAGCAAACAGCTGTTGTGGTGCTGTAGCCATAGAATCGGGAAATGCTTTGCCTGATTTAAATCAATCTTTTGTAGGCGGTTCTGTTGATACATCTGTTGGCAGATTGCCGTTGGTATCATCAGTACTTGTCTGGAAGGAACATTGGGATTCCATTAAGGCGCGCTGGGGTGTTGGGAGAATGGATTATAAAGTCAATCCCGGACTTTACGCGCTGGGTACACCGGACGATAAATCTCCTGTTTACGTTTCCGCCAATTACAAGATGAGCTTCGACCGTCTGCGGTCGTCGTTAAGTGGACGATCCGGTTGGATTCTGGTGCTGAACACAAAAGGAATCAATGTCTGGTGTGCTGCGGGCAAAGGCACTTTCGGTACGGAAGAACTTATCAGAAGGCTAGATCTCAGCGGTCTGAAAAATATTGTCAGTCACAGGACATTAATCCTTCCACAACTGGGTGCGCCGGGAGTTGCTGCACATAAGGTAAAGCAGATTTCCGGTTTTCATGTTCAATACGGACCTGTTCGCGCGGAGGATTTGCCTGCATATCTGGATGCAGACATGAAGGCAACGGAGCTTATGCGTATAAAAACGTTCCCGTTGAGAGAGCGGGCTGTACTGATTCCCATTGAGCTATTGAATGCAACAAAACCCTTTTTGATTCTGGCAGCCGCATTTTTTATTGTCAGCGGATTTGGTGGTCCTGCGGGATTTTGGGCCAATGCTATGAACTTCGGTTCGTTCGCGGTTATGGCTCTGCTTGGTGCGCTCATCAGCGGCGCTGTGTTAAATCCGATATTATTGCCGTATCTGCCGGGACGGGCTTTTTCGATCAAGGGTTTCTCCATCGGCATTGTTGTCGCCGTGATACTGCTTTATCTGCGGGGACTTAATCTGTCGGCATGGCCGGGAAGAATTGAGGCTATGGCGTGGCTTTTGCTTATTCCCGCCGTTTCCGCATATCTGTCCATGAATTTTACAGGATGTTCCACCTACACATCTCTTTCGGGAGTGAAAAGAGAAATGCGCTGGGCGCTTCCCGCAGAAATTGCCTTCGGAGTGGCAGGAATTGTAATGTGGCTGGGCGCGATACTGATTTCATAGGAGCAAATAGATGAAAAATCCGGTTTATCTTAAAGATGTTGTCACATTGCGGCTGTATGACAATAAATGCACCGGCTGCGGCATGTGCCTGGATGTCTGTCCGCATGAAGTGTTTAAAATGAACAGCAGACATGTGGTCATATATAACCGCGATGCCTGTATGGAATGCGGCGCATGTTCTCTTAATTGTCCGGCCAACGCTATTTCGGTACAGTCCGGAGTCGGATGCGCCAACGCAGTGATTAACGCGATGCTGGGACGCAATAATGGAGGATGCTGTTGCGGTCCCGATACCGGCGATACACAATCCGATAACAAGGGCTGCTGTTGCTGAAGTCGTTGACTTTATTGGAGTATGTTTATTTCCCCCTCGGTAATCATTAATCGGCAACGTTTTCTTAATTTTCTTGCTTAAACGCCACACTGCAATGCATCAGTTTTCCATCTTTGAACATCATGGTTGATTTTCGTAAAGCGTCAATCTGTTGGAAAGGATTTTCTGAAAAACGGCAATATTTTAGATGGCGTGCAGGCAATGGAGATATCGGGAATTGAAGCCAGTGCCACGGCAGCCATTGAACCTTTTATGAAATTACGTCTGTTGATTCCATGTGTTTTTTTCTTCATCTTTTCCCTTTCGCAGATGAGCTATTTTTTTCAGCTCTTATTTAATCTTCTGTAGATAGCCTTGTTCTGACGGTAAATATTTACAAATTCGCGGAAAAGTTCATCATAAATTTTCCGGTTGGCCGGATTGGGATGAAAAATATTGGTGTACTTAATCAGGTTGGGAATCTCATCAAAGGTGGTAAATCCCAGACCGACAGAAGCGATGAAAGCCGCACCCCTGCCATTGGCCTGCATGGGGTCCTGAACCTGACGGATGGTGCGGTTTAATACATCGGCAAATATCTGGCACCATAGATCTGATTTGCCCCCGCCGCCGATGATATTCAGGAAATCAAGTCGGCGTCCCGCGAACCGCTCCAGATACTGGAAGCTCCACCGCGTATTGTAGGCCACGCCCTCAAAGAAAGCCCGCACAATGTCATCCTGAGTCGTTGTCTTGGAAACGTTATAGATTCCGGCACGCAGAGTGTTGTCATCAACAGGAGTGCGTTCCCCGTTGAGCCACGGCGTCACAATGAGTTTGTGGCTGCCTGCCGGCACACCGGCGGCTACTTCATTCAATTTTTCATAGAGATTTTCAGGCGCCTCGCCCTTGAGCAGCCGGTTTTTGTAATAAAGGATGTTGTCCAGCAGAAAATTGAGTGTTCCTCCGGCGATGTCCTGCTCGTTCACGCTCTGGTACTTGCCGGGAATGGCCGAAGGCAGCGAAGCGATGGAATGAAACATGTCCGTTTTTTTGAAAGGAACAATACACTGCACCCAGGAGGATGTGCCGATATAGATATGTCCCTCAAAATCCCGCACGGCGCCGGAGCCGATCAGAGCGGCCTGATGGTCGGCAGCTCCCATCACGACCTGTACGTTTTCTCCGACTCCAATCGCGCGCGCGATATCGGGCTTGACGCGGCCGAGAATATCTATCGAACGTTTCAGCGGAGGGAGCTTATCTTTATGAATGCCCATTTTTCTGATGAGCGATTCATCATAGTGGATATGATTGCAATCACGGATGTTCGTAACCCAGAAGAGCTGGATGGCATCATAGGAAGAAGCGAATTCCCCCGTAAGTTTCAGATTAAGATAATCCTTGCTCGGCAGAAACATGTACGTTTTGTCGTAAATTTGAGGATATTCATTTTTGATGAACAGGACATGGGCGATGTCGTCCTTGCCGGAAAGCGTCGGCCCACCGCCGGTCTTGGGAATCCACTCCATGAGTTTAAAGACATTATATCCTTCTATGGTGGGAAATCCGCTGACCAGTTTTCTAATATAGGGAGCGCCGCGTGAATCCATCCAGGTTATGGAATTTAGAAGATGGTTGCCATTGCGGTCAACGGCCACAGTACTGGAAAAAGTGCTGGAAACACAGATTGCTGCAATCGCTTCCGGTGGAACCATTTTGCGCGCGACCACTCGTTTAGAAGACGTAATGAGTGCGTTCCACCAGTCATCCGGGTCCTGCTCAGCACCGCCCCCGGGGAAAAAATGGATAGGGGTCTTCTCGAACTCGAAAGCTACAACGTCCCCGTACATCGAAATAATCGATGTCTTTATCCCGGATGTGCCGTGGTCGATTGCCAGAACATATTTTTCCATCTCTTTTTCCTTTTTTATGGTGTTGGCACGGGGTGTTGATGCCCCGGCCAACAGGAGAGGGATTTAAATATCAATTTTGGTAATCTTGCCGTTTTCATCGATCTGCTGGACGATCACACCGCCAAAGGATTCCCCGCCCTCTTTCTTGCTGTCAAGTTTCATGACCTTGGGAACAAGTTCCAGAAGATCGTTGGGATTAATGCAGCCTTCGGGGGGCATGATGCCCTTGGTAGTAATCTTGCCCATCTGCATCAGCAGTACGCCCATCGCCGCCGGAATGCCAGTGCCTTCTCCGAGTGCCTCACTACGGGAAGCCAGATGGAAACGGTATTCGCGATACTTGCCGTCCTTCTTCCCTTTTACAACAATGGAGAGACAGCCACGCTGTTTGCCGAAGTTGGTCTCTTTTAAAATCTTTTCACGCTGTTTAAGGATATAAGCCATCGCAAAATCATAAGGAGTGACCTTGACGCCCTTGACGTCCAGCGGCTCCTTGCTGGCAAGGCCCAGACCGCATAGGTCACGCGTCAAATTGTAATATTCATTGGGAATAACGGTGCCTTTATTCGTTACCTGTCTGGTCTTGATATAACGCGGCATGGTTACCTGTTCGGGATGGGGATAGGGATAGAGAGGCACTTCACCCAGAATTGGAAATTCAAATTTCTGCCGCAAGGCGACTCCATCCGGTTCGAAATATTTTACATAGGTAAGTTTACCGTCGAGAAACATGGGAACGTCTATTGTCATGCAATGGAAGCGATGGCCGATAACGCCCTCGCCTTCGATGGCTTCGCCACCGTGCGCGTGAAATATATCTATCGAGTCGGTTTCGTCCAGCAGGTTTTCCGCCGCGAATTTACCCAGCAGATTCGAGATGCCGGGAGAATTACCCATGCCAATCAAAGCCATTATTCCCGCCGCCTTAGCCTGTTTATCCATATTCAGGATATCCTCGGTCACATCGACATCGTCGCAAACATCCACGTAATTGATACCCAACCCGATGACGGTGGAAAGAATTGTTTTGACGGACTTATAAAATGGACCGACACAATTCAGCACAATATCACACCCCTTGACGGCCGCCTTGATGCTTTCACTTTCTTCCGCGTTGACCTTTACAGCGGAAACTTTTGAACCTAATTCCTTCGCCATTGCCTGAGCTTTATCAAAATTCCAGTCACCGATAACTACTTCGGAAATTATTTCCTGAGAAGCCAGTGTCCTGACAGCTACACTACCCACGGCCCCGCATCCGCCGAGAACGATTACTTTTGTCATATATACCTCCATTTTTATTGTATTATTTAGTTTAACTAAGATAAATTTAACTAAGTTCAATTTAAATGTCAAGTAAAATATTTTTTTATTTTCAAGTTGTATAAACAGGCTGAGTATCGTTAGCGGCGTAAAAAGAGCTGCAGGAATTCGGTTATTAACTTTTGGTACATTGCATCGGTATCCTTCATCGTATACCGCACAACTTTACTGTTATAGAGCGATATCATGCCATGAAGCATGCTCCAGGCGGCGATGAAATACATTTGAACTTTCTCATCATCTCCGGCAAGGTCTTCGCCCAGCAGCGACTTCACGGCGTTGAAAGCCAGTGTCACGATATCCATCGATATCCGGTATTCAATCTCGGAGAGTTTTTCGAGAGGCGTCCCAACATAGTCATCATATTTCGGAGTGGGATAGGTGAACATAATGTCATAGTAGCTGCTATGTTTCATGCCGAAATCAATATAGGCGCGGGCCAGAGCCTCTCCGCGTTCAACCGGATTTTCGTGCGCGTCATAAACGGCCATCAGTTCGCGGTGCAGCATTTCAAACCCCTTTATGACCAGGGAGATATAGAGTTCATCCTTGCTTGTATAGTAATTGTAAATATTGGGCGCCGTCATACCGATTCGGGAGGCAATCCTGCGCATGGTCAACGCCGGAAACCCTTCCTGGATAATGATATCCAACGCGGCTTCCAGAATGCGTTCCTGAATATTTTTAATCGTTTTTATATCACGCGGTTTTTTCATATATTGACGTTGACCGGTTTTGAGAAATACTATATTAATCCGACATACAAAGAATTTAAAATTATATGCACTTCCGACAATTTCGAACGGACTATAAAAATTTAGTTTCCTTATGTCAAGGTAATCTTGGAAGGGGATTGTTACTTCAAAAATTGGAAAGCAAATAATTAAGTATACGGTCCTAAAATTCCAGTAAAGGAATAATATATGAAATTATTTAAGATTAATAGAATTGAATACTTCTTTCTTATTTTAAATGTAATTTCATTTTCAATCTTTATTATCGATGATGGCGATCAAAATAGTAACAATGTGTTTACCTCAAAAAATCTTTTTGTGTCTACACTGATGATTACCGTAATTGCTATAGCATTTCAAAATCTTTCGACATCATGGAAAGCCGGACGATCATTCTTTTTTAAAAAACAATACATCTTGCTAGTCGGTCAAATGTTTATAGCTTTAATAGTAATAATTATCGCAGGTTTTGTAATTTATGCTTTAATATGTAATATGTTCGGCATAGTGCCTTCAAACAAATTTTTTGTTTAAAATCAGTTAGAATAAAACCGAGGATAACCGTCCCCTTTATTTTTAATAGCCTTGCTACTTACTACTTGCCCCATGACACGGTAGGATTTTATAAAACGACGAAGCAACACCCCCTTAACGCATTGCCTTTTTGATTTCACTGATATAGCCAGAGACGATTTTTATTAAATCACGATTGTCTTTGTTTTCATGAATCAGGCGCACGACGGCGCTGCCGATGACAACACCGTCGGCAAAACGCCCGATCTCTCTTGCCTGCTGGGGCTTTGATATGCCGAAGCCCACAGCCAGAGGCAGTTTGGTAATCTTGCGGATTTTTCCGACTTCCTTTTTTATGTTTTCGATTTTTGGCGCGGCTGTGCCGGTAATGCCGGTAATCGATATGTAGTAGAGAAAGCCCGTTGCCCCGGCGGCGATTTTGTTTAATCTTTCGGGGTCAGTCGTCGGAGCGACAAGCGATATGAAATCAATGCCCGCCGCGTCCGTAAAGACTCTCAGTTCCCCGGCTTCTTCATAAGGCAAATCAACGACCAGAATTCCATCCACTCCCGCCCTGTGCGCAGCGAGGGGGAATTTCTTTACGCCGTAAGCGAAAATGGGATTGAAGTAGCCGAAGAGTACAATGGGTATTTCCGAAATTTTACGCACGTCACTAACTAAATCCAGGACGCCCTGCAACGTGGTTCCCGCCTTCAGGGCGCGCTGCGAAGCCTCTTGTATGACCGGCCCGTCGGCGGTGGGATCGGAAAAAGGAACCCCGATTTCCAGAATATCCGCACCGGCCTGCTCCAAAGCCAAAATTAATTCCCTGGTGACATCGAGTGATGGATCTCCCGCCGTCAAATAAACAATCAGCGCCTTTCCTTTTTTACTTCGCAAAGATTCAAATTTATCGCCAATCCGTCCCATTATCCTATCACTCCTTTTTCGATAATTGTCTGCGCGTCCTTGTCGCCCCGTCCCGACAGACAAATAACAATAATTTTATTTTTAGCCATTTTGGGCGCCATCTTCATGGCATAGGCAATCGCGTGCGCACTTTCCAGCGCGGGAATGATTCCTTCCTTAAGTGATAAAAAGGAAAAAGCCCTGATTGCCTCCTTATCCGTTATCGTGACGTATTTCACAATTCCTGCCGCGTGAAAATAGGCATGCTCCGGTCCCACCCCCGGATAATCCAGCCCTGCCGCGATGGAATAGGCATCGCGCACCTGCCCGTGCTCGTCCTGTAAAAGATAGGTTTTATTGCCGTGAAGAACGCCGACTTTCCCGCCGTTGATGCTTGCCGAATGTTCGGAGGTGTGCAAGCCGTGACCGGCCGCTTCCACGCCGTACATGGCGATATTCTTATCATTTCTAAACGGATAAAATGTTCCCATGGCGTTGCTGCCTCCGCCCACGCAGGCAATCAGCACATCGGGATTGCGCCCTTCCATTTTTTTTATTTGTTTTTTTACCTCACACCCGATGACGGATTGAAAATTGCGCACCATTCGGGGATAAGGATGGGGCCCTGCGGTTGTACCGATAATGTAAAAAGTGTCGCGTACGCTCGATACCCAGTAGCGCATGGCCTCATTCATCGCGTCTTTGAGTGTGGCCGTGCCACTTTTTACCGGCACGACTTCGGCGCCCAGAATTTTCATACGGAAAACATTGGGCGCCTGCCTGCGGATATCCTCCTCACCCATGAATATTTTGCATTCCATGCCGAAGAGCGCCGCCACCGTCGCCGTGGCCACGCCGTGCTGCCCTGCCCCGGTTTCCGCAATGACTTTTTTCTTGCCCATCCTGCGCGCCAGAAGCGCCTGCCCCAGCGTGTTGTTTATTTTGTGGGAGCCGGTGTGGTTCAAGTCCTCTCGTTTCAGGTAAATTTTTGCGCCCCCTAAAGCTTCGGTCATGCGGCTGGCAAAATAAAGAGGGATGGGACGCCCGGAGTATTCCAGCTGATACCATTCAAATTCTTTTTGGAATGCCTTATCTTTTTGAGCCTCTTGATAAGCCTTTTCCAATTCAATCAATGCAGGCATGAGGGTTTCGGCAGCATATCTTCCGCCGAAAATTCCAAAGTGACCATTTTTATCAGGTAATGTTTTATTCATAGCGTCCTCTTTTGAAAGATTAATGGTAAATTTTTTGATGCAGTATCCGCCTTGCGGATGGCGGCAAATAAACGTTTGATTTTTACATGATCTTTTATGCCGGGGGAAATTTCCACACCGCTGTTGATATCCAGCGCAGCCGGTGCTACCTTGATTATCGCGTCGGTAATATTTTCCGCATTGAGTCCGCCGGAAAGAATCAGCGGTCTTTTATTTCCGGCAAGCCGTGCCAGTTCCCAGTTTGATTTTTTGCCCGTGCCGCCGTAAAGTCCGTCACTTCGGCTGTCCACCAGTATGGCCGCCACATCGAAACGGCAGGCATACTCTACATCATTGTCATTGTTTAATAAAACGGCTTTGATAATCGGAAATGCCGAAAACTGACGACAATACTCCGGCGTTTCGTCGCCGTGCAGTTGAATCATATTCAGTGAGCAATATTCCATTACTCTCTTTACTTCTTCCGGCTGTTCATTGACAAACACGCCCACACACACAATTTTATCCGGCAAAGCGCTGATTATTTTCTTGGCATCTTCCGGTTTTATATAACGCGGTGACGGCGGATAAAAGATAAAGCCCAACGCCGCAGTACCGCACTTTGCCGCAAACAAAGCATTTTCCTTATGTGTTATGCCGCAGATTTTGACCTGTACCACCTTAATCCGCTCCCTTGAAATGACGCAGTTTTTTGCCAATGTCCGGCGCGGTAATCAGAGCCTCGCCAATAAGAAAAGCGTGGATGCCAGCCCGCATTAATAACTCAATGTCTTTTCTTTCCCTGATGCCGCTCTCCGCCACGACAATTTTCCCTGCGGGAATATGCTCTTTTAATCTGCGGCTGGTTTCAATATCCGTAACAAAGGTATCCAGATTGCGGTTGTTGATGCCGATTATATCCGCACCTGCCGCAAGCGCCAAATCCAATTCATCGCTCGTATGAACTTCTACCAGTGCGCTCAATCCAAGCTCTTTGGATAATGAAATGAAATCGGCAAGTTTTTTCCCCAGAACTTGAACGATAAGCAAAATGGCGTCCGCGCCGATTGCCCGCGTTTCATAAATCTGAAGCGGATCAATAATAAAATCCTTGCGTAACAGCGGCAAATTAATCTTTTGCCTGATTTGAATCAGATAATCTTTATGACCTAGGAAATATTTTTCGTCGGTCAGAATGGAAATGGCGGCTGCACCGTTTTTTTCATAAACACCGGCGATGCGGATGTGATTGAAATCAGCAATGAATCGGCCCCGTGACGGCGAGGCGCATTTCACTTCCGCGATGATGTTGCAGGAGCCGGAACTCAATGTCTGCTGAAAATTATAGCAGGGATCAAGCCCCGCAATCGCTTCTTGCAGTTTTGCCTGTGACGTTTCATTTTTCAACCGCGCCACTTCTTCTTTTTTCGTTTCAATAATTTTGTCGAGAATCATATCATCTAACTGTTGCTCAACTCGATGAGCGATTGCAGTTTCTTTACCGCAGCCCCGCTGTCAATGCAATCGGCGGCCACCTTTAATCCCTCTTTAATGTCCCCGGCTTTTTCTCCGGCGACAATCGCCAGCGCCGCATTAATCAATACGACATTGCGGCGGGCTCCGTTCTTTCCGGCCAAAACATCCCTGATAATCTGAGCATTGACGGACGGGTCACCGCCGCGAATGGAATCCAGAGAATCCGTCCTGCCGAAATAAGCCACCGGATTGATGTTGTAGGTACGGACAATTCCGTCATTGAGTTCCGCAACGCGCGTTTCACCGGTAATGGTAACTTCATCCAGGCCGTCGAGCCCGTGCACGACAAAAGCTCTTTTGGTTCCCATGTTTTTCAAAACATCGGCGAACATTTCTGTAAGTTTTGTATCATAAACGCCCAGAAGCTGGGCGGTCGCTCCGGCCGGATTGGTCAGCGGCCCCAGCATATTGAAAATGGTGCGGATGCCGATTTCGCGTCTCGGGCCGATTGCGTATTTCATCGCCCCGTGCAATTTGGGAGCGAAAAGAAACCCGATGCCCACCTGCTGAACGCATTCTTCCACAATTTCCTGATCGGCGCTGATGTTGACGCCGAGGGCTTCCAGAACATCGGCGCTGCCGCAGCCGCTGGAAACAGCACGGTTGCCATGTTTGGCTACGGTTATCCCCGCCGCTGCCACGACAAACGCGGTGGTCGTGGAGATATTGAAAGTATTGAGTTTATCGCCGCCGGTGCCACAAGTGTCAACAATTGTTGTCGCACAGGCATTGACGCGGGTTGCTTTTTGGCGCATGATGCGCGCCGCTCCGGTGACCTCTTCGACGGTTTCACCCTTCATTCGCAATGCCGTAATCAAAGCGGCAATTTGCGCCGGTGTGGCGACGCCTTCCATGACTTCATCCATTGCGGCCATCATTTCCGCCTCCTGCAAATCCTTTTTTTGAACGGCTTTTTCAATAGCTTCTTTAATCATCACTTATGCTCCTTTCGTCCAGTATATTTCAAAAAATTTCTGATAACGCGTTTGCCCTGCGGGGTCAGTACCGATTCCGGATGAAACTGAATGCCTTCCACCGGATAATCTTTATGCCGCAATCCCATGATTTCACCCTCATCCGTTTGGGCGCTGATTTCCAGACAGAGAGGCATTGTATCCCTCGCCACAAGCAGTGAATGATAGCGTCCCGCGATAAAGGGATTGGGCAGGCCGGCAAAAATTGTTTTGCCGTCGTGTTTGACGGGAGATGTTTTCCCGTGCATGATACGGCCCGCCCGCACAATTTCTCCACCGAAAGCGTAGCCGATGGATTGATGCCCCAGACATATTCCCATGATGGGCAGCTCGGTATGCAATTCGCGGACGACGTCAACGGTTATTCCCGCCTCAAGCGGCGTGCAGGGCCCCGGCGAAAGAAATATGGCCGCCGGTTTCATTTTTTTTATTTCCTGAATATTTATTTTGTCGTTACGATACACTGTCACATTTTCACCCATTTGCTCCAGATACTGGACAATGTTGAAGGTAAAGGAATCGTAATTATCAATCATCAGAATCATGACTTTTTCTCCTGATTGCCGTTTCTTATTTCAAAGCCACCTGCTGCCAGACGTACGGCCTGCAGCATGCCGCGTGATTTATTGAGCGATTCCTGATGTTCCGATTCCGGGATAGAATCATAAACGATACCCGCTCCGGCCTGAACATAAATCCTGCCGTTTTTTAAAACCATGGTTCGAATCGTAATGCATAAATCCATGTTGCCGCTGAAGCTGAAATAGCCTACCGCGCCGCCGTAGGGCCCTCTTTTGACTTTTTCCAGTTCATTGATGATTTCCATCGCTCTCACTTTGGGCGCGCCGGTCAGTGTTCCCGCCGGAAAAGTCGCCGCAAGAACATCAAACGCGTCTTTGCCTTTGGCCAGATGGGCGCGCACATTAGACACCAGATGCATGACGTGCGAATATTTTTCCACCACCATGTACTGATTCACCTGAACACTGCCGACCTGCGCCACGCGTCCCAGATCGTTGCGTCCCAGATCAACCAGCATCACATGTTCCGCCCGTTCTTTTTCATCGGAGAGCAGTTCATCGGAAAGAGCGCGGTCTTCCTGTTCGGTTTTCCCCCGGGGTCTTGTCCCGGCTATCGGGCGTAGTTCCATGGTATCTTCTTCCTTGCGCACCATGACTTCCGGCGATGAACCGATCAGCGTCAGATCATCCATCTTGAGAAAGAATAGGTAGGGAGAAGGATTTACGAAGCGCAAAGCACGGTAAAGATCAATGGGATTCGAGCGGCATTCGGTTTCAAAGCGCTGCGAGAGGACAACCTGAATGATATCTCCGGCGATGATATACTCCTTGGCCTTTTCAATGGCGTCTCTGTATTGCCCGGGTGTCATATTGGATTCGAAATTAACCTCGCCTGCCCCGGCCGGACTTTCCGTTTTATGAGAGGCTGCCGCTAAAATGGTTTCAATCATTTCTTCAATCTTCCGGCAGGAGATCTCGTAGCTGGCCTCCAGTGAATCGTCATCTTCCGTGTAGGCGCAGGAAACCACTTTGATGGTATGGCGCACATTGTCAAAAATCATCAGAGAATCACTGATGACAAAAACGGCTTCATCCAGATTCAAGTCGTCCGGAGGGCTGGACGGAAGCTCTTCAAAATACCGCACCATTTCATAACCGAGGTAACCGACGGCTCCACCGTAGAATCTGGGCAGGCCGGGTATGGTGACAGGCTTGTACCGGTTGAGTAAGTTTCGAAGGCCATCCAGTGGATTGCCTTTATGTTCACGGGTCGTAACTTTTCCCTTTTCATCAATGATAACTTGATCGCCGTGGACTCTGAATACGACTCCGGCATCCGTTCCCAGGAAGGAATACCGTCCCCATTTTTCGCCGCCTTCGACGCTTTCCAGAAGATAGACGTGCTCCCTGTTCTGGAGTTTCATTAATACGGAAACAGGGGTTTCCACATCGGCTAATATTTCCCGGTAAACCGGAATCAGATTCCCCTTCTGGGCTATTTTTTCAAATTCTGCAAAACTGGGTTGATACATAAAATTTACTCCTGAAATAGCAAAAGGCCGTGATTTTTTGTCACGGCCTTTATACGGTAAAAACAAAAAAGCCGTGAAGATCCCGGAGGCTCTCCACGGCTTTACTTTATATAAAAGAAATCAGCGGCGGAAATTCCTCCCTGTGAAGTTCCACCACCACCAATTGTTAAGCTTTAATGTTTTCATCATTGTTATTACACACCACACTCAAGTTTTGAGTTCATATAGCAATAAGATTTTTTTCTGTCAACCTATTTTTATTTGCTTAATGAATTGCTCTGATGAATTATAAATTAAAAGGGTAGCGGTACTTGAATCAGAGAAGCATAACAGCGGCGGCATTTTTTTTGTTGCAGGGAACGGGCACGGCATGCGTCAAGATCAATAAAATAGCCGTATTCTTCACACCAGACATTCTCGCGGCACTGTTTTTGCTTCGGCGGCAAATCGCTTCCGCCGTTCTCATGTTTGAGAGATATTTTCTTCATGGCAGATAAATATGAGAAAATTGTGGCAAATGTCAATACAAGATTGCTAATCCTGCTTGACACCGGTTGACATATTTTTATATAAGTCGTTAAAACATCGTAAATTTTTGCTTATCGGAAATATTTTCATGGCACTATTGGACTCCGGCTTAACGATTATTAGAAATGTAAGAATCCAGGATATCCTGGATGTGGTTATTATTGCCCTCATGATTTTTGCTCTTCTGACCTGGTTCAAGGCAAGGGCTTCCCGTTTCGTACTCATCGGCATCATTCTTCTGGGCGGTGTCTATATCGCGGCGCGCTTTTTTCAGCTTTATCTTACCACGATTGTTCTACAGGGGTTTTTTGCTATTTCACTTTTTGTTCTGGTTGTTATCTTTCAGGAAGATTTGCGCGGTTTTTTTGAAAAGCTTGCCGTTCTGGGAAGCATCGGGAAAAAATTCCCATCTCTTTCAGATCTGAAAGGAACATCGGATATCATCTCTCAAACCGCGGCAAATTTGGCTAAAAAGCGTATTGGCGCTCTGATTGTTTTGAAAGGACTTGACCCCCTGGACAGGCACATCAACGGAGGAACAGATCTGGATGGAATTGTCAGTGAATCTCTTTTGGAAAGTCTTTTCGATCCGCATTCCATCGGTCATGACGGAGCGGCAATCATAGAAGGAAACCGGGTCACAAAATTCGGCTGTCACCTGCCGCTATCCATGAACACGGCAAAATACGGCAATGTGGGATTGCGACACACGGCGGCGCTTGGCCTGGCTGAACGCTCCGACGCGATGTGTATCGTGGTTTCAGAGGAACGGGGAACCATATCCCTGGCTTACAAGGAAAATCTTACAGTGATTCCCGGCGCGGCTGCTTTACATGAAACACTGGAACAATTCTATATCCGCAAAACGCCGACAAAAACATCTCATCCTGCATTGAACTGGCTTAAGGAAAATACAATGGAGAAAGTCATTGCTCTGGTCATGGCCTGCCTATTATGGGTTGCTTTCGGCTATCAGAGAGATATTGTCCGCCGTGATTTTTTAATTCCCATTGAATATAAAAATGTTCCGCAAAACTGGCAGATTGACGAACCACAGATCACGGAAACAAAAGTTATGCTTCAGGGACCCGAGCAGGCTTTCCGTCTGCTCGATGAACATTCACTGAAATTATCTCTGGATTTGGCTAAACTAATGGATAAAAAATGGGAATTTAACCTGACAGCCGACATGATCAATGTACCGTCCAGCCTCACTGTTAAAGATATTATGCCCTCGAAAATCCGTGTTTATGCGTCCAAGTATATACCATGGACCTTTCCGGTACATATTAATACAAAAAATTCGCTGGCGAATAATCTTTCTATGCAAAAAATCAGTGTTGCTCCGTCAAAGGTTCGTGTTTTAATCAGTTCCCAGGTAAAGCCGGAACAGATAAAAATCGAAACAGAACCAATTGACCTGCAGAAAATATTTTTTACCACAACTCTGGATACGAGAATCGTACTGCCAGCCGGCGTTTCTTTTCCTGACGGGAAATCACCTGTCGTCAGTGTGTTGATAAAAGTCAAAAACAGAGCTTCTTCTCCGTAAGGTAAATATACTGAAAATATGATTTTATGCATCACATGGAGAGAATTTCTCTGATGAAAAGGTAAAATATTTTAAGAAAAAGACATAGCCCGGCCATGTTAATTTTATTGCATTCAATTTAAAAATATGTTCAATTCATACTAGAATTATTTAAATGAGGAGGCATTAAAGATGAATGTTTTTACAGCAAACGATATCGTGGAAGTTGCAATAAGAATAGAAGAAAACGGCGTTAATTTCTATAAATATGCCGAGCAGATTTCCAAAAAAGAAGATGAAAAAAAGCTTTTTGCCCAGCTGTCACAGGCGGAAGTTACTCATAAGAAAACCTTTGAAAAACTTTTTGCGACCATGGAAAAATCCAATCTGCCGGAGAGTTATGAGGGAGAGTATGGGGCGTATTTGAGGTCCTACGTGGATAACAATCTGATTTTTACGAAGGAAATCATGGATAAGCAGCTGGCTGAAATTACGGATACAAATTCAGCCCTCGATTTCGCCATTCAGAGAGAACTTGATTCCATCCTTTATTATCATGAAATTAAAAAATTGGTGCCTGCGTCCGGACATGATATACTCGAGAAGATCATAGAGGAAGAAAGAAGACATTTTCTGTCTCTTACAAACATGAAAAAGTGTTTGGCTTAACACAATAGTTATTGTTAGAATTGATAAAAGAAAATCGGGTTTTTTTACGTTTAAAAATCCGATTTTTTTTCAGAACATTAATATTATTTTTAGAATTTTTGCCCGTTTTTTCCTTGCCGGTTCAATCAGGACTATTGGATCAGCAAACTGGTGATGATGTATGCCGATTAATCCATTAATCGGGAAAAAGAAGAAAAATATAGGGAGGATTCGATGAAAAAATGTCTGTTAGGTATTTTATTTTGTGCAATCGTGCTTCCATTAAATTTAAAAGCTGCCGAAGTAACACCAACCGACCAGGAAATGAATGAGCGCATAACCTACATTCAGCAGGCTTTAAATGACGGCGAATCAGCAGGCAGGTTATGGTGGAGCGGCTTCACTTTTGTATACGGAGTTGCCGCCGGTTACCAGCTTAATACAGGATTGAAGTATGAGGACAAAGATAGACCGGCCAATATTGTTGGTGGAACAAAATCATTATTGGGAGCACTATCATTACTAATTGCCCCGTTTCCGGCAGCTTTTGCTCCAGAGAAATTAAGAGAGACTCCCGATGATAATTTAAAGGCAAAACTCGAAAAGGCGGAATCTTTGTTAAAAGCAAGCGCAAATGCAGAAAAAATGGGAAAATCATGGATGAACCATGCACTGTCCATTGGAGTGAATACCGCCGGTGCCCTCGTCATAGGCATCACATATAATGATTATCTGAAAGACAGGGATAAAAACCCTACGGAAATAGCATTAGCAAGTTTAATTTCCGGAATCATTGTTTCGGAATTGCAGATATGGTTACAACCGTCAAGAGCGATTGATGACTGGAATAAATACGAACAAAGATATATCAGTGGGAAAATATCCGGAAGTTTAAATCAAAAGGACCATTCACATTATGTTTTCGCAGCGCCTGTCATAACGGCAGACAGTGCCGGTTTGGTGGCGGGTGTTTTCTTTTAAACTTTTTTCGATAAAAATCATCAGAATGGTTTACTACTGGTTCAATTCAATTGAACCAGTAGTATTGTGATAATCATTCCTTTTAACTTTTCAGACCGTATTTTTTCAATTTGTAACGCAGCATGCGTTCTGATATTCCCAGAATATCGGCCGCTTTGGTTTGATTATCCTGGGTTTTTTCCATGGCATCAATAATCAATGTCTTTTCAAGGTCGTCTACCGATTCACGCAAAGCTCCGGTTACTTTCTTACCGGCATCTTCCAGCGGAACAACGGACTTGAAGGGTAAATCTTCCGTCGTTATGTACTGGTTGCGGGCGATAACCACCGCCCTCTCCATAATATTCACCAGTTCCCGCACATTGCCCGGATAATCATATTTTAAAAGCCTATCGCGGGCTTCCGCCGATAATCCTTTAATATTTTTTCCGTTTTCAGCGGCAAATTTATCAATAAAGTGATTGATTAAAAGTCCTAAATCCTCTTTTCTTTCCCTCAAAGGAGGCAGGAGCATCGTAACAACCTTCAGACGGTAAAAAAGATCTTCACGGAAGGACCCTTCCTTGACCTGCTCATCAAGGTCGCGGTTGGTCGCGCTGATAATCCGAACATCAACCTGAAGATTGATGTTCGAACCCAGGCGCTGAAATTCCCTCTCCTGTAAAAAGCGTAAAAGCTTAACCTGAATGGTTGGACTTAACTCGCCTATTTCATCAAGAAAAAGCGTGCCGCCATCAGCTTCTTCAAATCTTCCAATCCGGCGGGCGGATGCTCCTGTAAAAGCGCCTTTTTCATGACCAAACAATTCACTTTCTATCAACTCTGAAGGA
>CAYMWM010000047.1:0-24637 GCA_964394185.1 uncultured Smithella sp. | reverse complement strand
GCTTGTTCGGTCGAGTCTTTTCGACTCGACCGTTTATCATGTCCTCCTTTGGAGGGTTGGGGGAGGGCAAGATAAAAACTAGTAAGGTGTCCCCATGTTTTCAAGATAAAAACTAGTAAGGTGTCCCCATGTTTTTGTCCCCATGTTTTCAATTGAATAAACAAAAAAAGCCCCTTGAACCGGATGATTTTATCAAATCCGCCCCGCAAAAGGGCAGGATTGCCTGACATTGCCGGACTCTTCCCGTATCGGTACAAACGCGCGAATGCTATCATCACGGCCAATTCATGATGAGCCTCAATATCCCACACACCGCGTTTCGGAGCAGTGACCCCGGGGTAAAATCAGGGCTCATTATAAAATCAATCAAAAAGGAGAAAAAATTATGTCGAAAAGAGCCTGGTTCAATGGAGCAAATGGAATTTTACAATGGAATCGGAGCACGCTGTTTGAGGGCATCGGCACCACCGGGGATTTTACCATTAAATTCAAAACCAATAAAATTGGTTTTGCCGGTGGCGGCCATCTGCTTAACGCAGGAACAAGTAATATAATAAAAATTAATAACCAGACTGTAAATATTCTGGATGTTACTGACGTGGTATGTTTTTCAGAAGATGATTCTGACGAGCATACATTGGAATTTTCCAGGGCGTCCGGAGTTCTGACAATTAAATGCGATGATGTGGTAAAGTACAGCGCCGCCAATTCCTATGACTGGGCGGCGGTGGACGCCGCCGCGCTTGCGGATGGTAAATGGTATCTGGGAAAAGGCGCTACGTCCGGCGTCCCCTATGGAATTTACTACTATGGATTCCTGTCCGAATTTGAATTTTATAACGGGGCGACAAGAATACTGTATCTTCCCCTCACCGCTGATTATACCGACCAGTCCGGCAATGCAATCGCCGTGGAGAACGTCAATAACCGCGTCGAAATGGACGAGATGGATAAAGTTACTTTCTTCACCGGATTGGGCAAAAACAGCACCAGTTATGTATCGCAATGGCATCATGACTGTATGTATTGTGGAAACTTCGTCGATTTGTTCCCGTTTCCTGCTATCGGGTCATTGCTCTATTTGAGACTGCCGACGCCCATTCCAGCGGGTGCCACCATTACCGGCGCTTACATGAAGATGAAAACCGCAGAAAGTGTAAACTCGCTTTCTAAAATACGGTTCCGGGCCTGTTTTTCAAATGACGCAACTTCGCCTAAGTCATTGGAATCGCGCTATGACGCTTCCTGCGAAGAGATTATTGCCACTGAACTTCTCCGGGGAACGGATTTTGGCGGCGTCATCAATAATCTTACCGTCAGTCATGTGGATTGGGACGATGTGGAATTTGAGGCTGAAACCGAATATAATTCCCCGTCGCTGGTTTCCATTGTTCAGGAACTGGCCAATCTGGGGCAAGTATCCCACATCGCTCTATTCATGGATGATTTTGAGGAAAGATCAGCCAGAGATATATGGACTAAATTCTCTGTGGGGGGAGAGAGTTTCCACCCCGAACTTGTTGTCACCTATACGACCGGCGGGCCTTATAACGTCGTATACCGCGACAACGGCGGCACAGGTTCTCCCGCAACCGGCAGTCATACATCAGGCTCGACGGTCACGGTAATCGGCACAGTCCCGTCAAGGGAAGGCTATACATTCACCGGCTGGAATACCGCCGCGGACGGCAGCGGCACATCCTATGCCGGAGGCGATACCTTTGTTATCACATCCCATGTCGTTCTCTACGCCCAGTGGGCTTCCATCCATCCCATTTCATCGGATGTCTTCTATGTCGGTTATTCAACCGCCGCAAGCAGTTGGGCCGCGATTCCGGTGCCGGAGATGATGTACAATCCGGCGGCGGGAAATGCGTCGGGCATGGGGATGACAAGACTCGGATTTGCGGTGCGGTTTGTTCTTTCCACGCCGATTCCCATGGGAACAACCATTTCGGCCGCTTCGCTTAAAGGTATCGGAGGCCTGCATCTCAGCGGTTTCCAGAGCGGTGACGGAACGCGCTGCCGCATCCGCGCCCAGAAGAATATAGCCCCGGCCGCAATCGAGGATCTGGAGGATTATCTCGAAAGGCGCGCGCTTATCGCATCCACGGGACAATTAACGGACGCCAGTGTTGATGTCGAAAACATGGACATGACCAACGGGGAGGCCTTTGAAATAGAGATGGCGTCGGTTCTTCAGGAACTGGCGGATACGGGCGATGTGTCCAGCATTGTATTGTTTATCGACGATCATGACGCAATGACATTATATTCCAACCATGTTTATTCCATCTATCACACCATGCAGTTGAGTTATGAGACCACTTATACCGTGACCTATGAGGGAAACGGCAATACGGGCGGTTCCGTGCCGGTTGACGGCAACACCTATGCGCCGGGCGCCGGGGTTACTGTTTTGGGCAACGTCAATTCGCTGACGAGGACGGATTATGTCTTCAGTAAATGGAACACGGCGGCTGACGGAAGCGGAACCGATTACAATCCGGGCGATACATTCAATATCGCGGCGAATACGACTTTATACGCGAAATGGCAGGTGGTGACACCGAATGTCGTGACCCTCGTGGCCTGGGATACCGTCAACGAGTGCGGCAAGACCGGGAATGCGGCTAATATCACTGTCCGCGGCGTTGCCGACGGCGTGGAATACACCCTTGCCGCTCCGGCTGTAACGGAAGTGGACGCGGCCAATCTGCCGGGCATTTATACGGTGTCTCTGACCGATTCGGAAAACGACTGCTACTTTAATACGATTGGCGGAATCACCTCCTCAAGCGGTATTGTCATCAAACCGACTTTCTGGGTCAATCCGGAAGGCAGGCGGGGATGCTGTATTTACTGTTGTAAACCGTAATGACGATACCCCCTCAAAGGGGCGGGAATTGAAGTAACGTTGGACGCGGCGGGTGCGGCAGTTATTGCCGCATCCGCTGTGAAAACGATTCTCAGGAAACTGTTGAAAATTATTTTTCTGTTTCGCCTTTTCGGACAAGCAGTTCTTTTTTATTTTCCTTCAAATATCGGGCAATCGCTGTCGCGGCGGTTTTATGCGCGATTTCATTCGGGTGCTGATCGCTGGGATGAACCCACAATTCAGGCCCTTTAAATTGTCTGTAGGCATCGCGCAGGTCGAGCACGTGAATGCCGTTTTGCCGGCAGAATTTAAAGACGGTGTCGTGGATTATTTGGAAGGGATAATTATCCCTGTCCAGATCGATATAGAATGGAAAAATAACCACAAGCAAACGGGCATTGTTTTTGTCACAAAGGGACTTGATATCCAGAAGCGCCTTTTGGCAGGAAATCCAGCCGGGACTCCTGTCGCTAAAGCCTGCCAACGAATCCCTGATATATCGCTTTGCCCTGAACGTATTGATTGTTCTCTGGCGAACCCAGCTCCATAGATAGGAGTGGGGTGTCAGCCTGTCGGGTTCATGATAGAGGCCTATATATTCGTAACGGAATACAATCCTGGGTCCGGAAGTGTGCAGATTCTTTTCCACGTCGTTAAGAACAAAGTGCACGATGACCAGATCGGGTTCATATTTCAGGCCGATTTCTTTTAATTGCGTCCGCTCGTTGGCTGTGTTTACACCGCTGATTCCCGCGTTAATGGTTTCGATGGTTTTATCCGGCAGGTCATCCTTCAGCAGGCCCGGCAGTTGAGACAGGCAGATATCCTCTTGCCGGACGCCCTGTCCCCACAGGTAGCTGTCGCCGAGGCCGAGAATTCTGAAGGTGCCGGACGGTTTCTTCAGGGAGTGTTCCACATCCCTCCAGCCGGCCGAATTGGATGAATTCATAAAAGACGCTCTTAAATGAGCAAGATTGCCTGATATTGCCGGACTCTTCCCGTATCCGTCCCGAAATACCCATGCTATCATATTGCCACTCGATAAGAGTATTGGAATAAAATCAATAAAAATTGATTCTATGGTGAAGCAAATGACCGTCGCTAGCGGTGGAAATGAATATACTACAGAAATATATAAATACCATGTGTTTAAAGAATCAGGCGATTTTATTGTCAGTGCTGGCGGTAATATAGAGATTCTTGTGGTCGCTGGTGGTGGTGCCGGTGGAACTTGGGTTGGCGGCGGCGGTGGCGCTGGTGGATATAAATATGATGCAGCTTTTTCTGTAACAGCTAAACAATATATCGTCATAGTTGGCGCTGGCGGTGCAAGAGGTATTGCAAATGGCGTTGGTGCAAACGGAAATAGTTCCGTTTTTGATTCACTAACGGCAATTGGTGGTGGTGGCGGCGGTGCTTATCCGGGTGTATCTGGTGCTGATGGTGGTTCCGGTGGCGGTGGCGCAGGACAATCATTTGACGATAGTATGACAGGGAAAGGCACTACAGGACAGGGTTATAAAGGCGGCTGGGGTTCCGGTGGCGGAAACAATATTTCGGGTGGCGGCGGCGGTGCAGGAGGCGCTGGTGGTAATTGTCTTATCAATACCGGTGGCACAGGTGGAATTGGCATTCATTTTTCTCAGTTTGCCGATTATGGCGGCAATCCGGCAGGATGGTTTTGCGGTGGGGGCGGTGGGGAAGGGATTATACCAGGAGCAGCCAATCTTAACGGAGGCGGCGGTGGTGGTTCAGATCAATCAACACATGAACAAATTGCTGAAAATGGAATTGCAAACACTGGTGGAGGCGGAGGAGGTGGCTGCTATGCGCCGTATTCAAGTTTTGGCGGCGCAGGTGGAAGTGGAATAGTAATTATAAGATATGCGCTTTTAGCAGTGGGTGCGCAATTAGTTAGCGCAAGTGCTTTAATTGGCGGCAGCATTTTATGTGGTAGAGGTGTTTTGATTAGTTGAGGAATTGATATGCAATACTTGGGTGATTACGCGGAAGATTACGCAACATTAAATTTTAAGTTTTCCACACATCAAACCGATGGAACACCGATTACTTTGTCCGGCACTCCTGTCATATCTGTGTATAAAGCAAACAATCCTGCACAAGCCACTGCGGGTATTTCTCTTAATACTGATTTTGGCAGCGTAACCGGTATGCATCATGTCCTTATAGATTTATCAGCCGATGATTTTTATGAAGCGGGAAGTGATTATCAAGTTGTGATAACAGCCGGGACAGTTGATTCAATAAGCGTTATCGGTACCGTGCTTGCCCATTTTAGTATTGAAAATAGAAATGAAAGTAAAATTTCCTCCATCCTGGAGGATACGGGGACGACGATTCCGGCGCTGATTGCGGCCATAGGGGGCGGGTCGGGCGGCGGGAGCGGGGCCATTCCGTTTGTTTATACCCTGACCGACGCGGATGATGGAACGCCGATTGACGGGGCGGGGGTATGGATCACCACCGACGCGGCAGGCGTGAATATTGTCGCTTCGGGGAGGACCGACGCCTATGGCGTTGTGACATTTATGCTGGATGCCGGAGTGGTTTATCTCTGGCGTAAAAAATCGGGATACAATTTTACCAATCCGGACACTCAAACCGTTTCGTGAGGTCATAAAATGGCAACAGGTTTTGGAACAGGAACAAAGGCCGCGGCCTCGCCGGCATCTTCAATCACCTTAGCCGTATTGATAGAAGAAATTGACGCTATCGTACAGGACAAAAGTGTTTACACGCCGGCGGTTATCGCCAGGCACATCAACCGCGCCCAGTCGGCAATCGCCGGAGGCATTAAAATGCCGGATGGCTCTGTTTCTCCGCCGCTTCCCGCTCTGGCCGATTATGATACCGTGGCGACAACAGCACAGGCGTATGCCTCTCTTCCTGCCCGTTATCAGCGAAAGGTCTTTAAGGTACTGGACAGAACGGGCTTTGTGATTGCGCCGCCGCGCGGCGGTGATTATTACGCTTATCAGTTATTTTTAAAACAAATATCCGATTTACGGTTTACGGAACCGGGCTCTATTTATAAAGTGGCCGTTAAAGGCGCTTATCTTTGCTATCAGGGTATTCCGGCGGCATCCGAAAACATGGGCGTCCATTTCTACCGCCAACCGGCGGATATGGCTCTGGACGGAGACACGCCTGACGGTATTCCTGAACATTTGCAGTTAAGGCTCATCAGGCATTATGTCCTGAAGGAGATTTTCGGCGAAGCCATCGAAGACGGCCGGGACAACACGGGCATCGCGACAAAGTATCACACGGGAAAGTTTTTTGAGGCCATGGAGGAACTGGCCGGTTTTATCGGGATTGACGCCGCGCCGCAGTATTACGGTTCGGGCGAATATGAAGATTCAGGAGCGTGCGATGGCTGAATTCAATGCCGGCGGCTTTTCCGGCGCGAACAATGTCCATGAACCGTTTTGTTCCCCCAAAGGGATTCTGTCGCCGCGCGTTATTTTAAACGCGGATGTCCATCCCGGCGGGAGTCTGTCCGTCCGCAAGGGAAAAACGCTGTTTATGGACCTGGCCGGAGCGCACAGTCTCTGGGCGGGCAATGCCTGCATGTTATGCGCCGCCAGCGGCACGCTTTACCGGATTTCACAGGGCGTGGCGGAGGGCGTCGCCGCCGTGGACGGACCGGATTATCCGCTGTCGTATGCCGAAGCAAAAGACAGGGTTTACATTTCAAATCCGTACTGGCAGGGAATTTATTATCCGGCCGCCGGTTCGATAACCCCCTGGGGCGTTGCTGTTCCTCCCGGTCCAATGCTCCTGTCGGGCCCGGGCGGCCTCCCTGCCGGTACCTACCATGTCTGCATGACGAATGTTTCCGGCGGCGAACTCTCGGGAAACGGCCCCGTTGCCCGGATAACCCTCGAATCCGAAGGCGGGATTCAGGTATTGAACAAGCCTTCAGGCGCTCTGGTATGGGTGACGGATACGAATGAGGGCATTTTTTATCTGGCGGGCGATTCGGATACGGTTGCCGATATTCCCTCATCGGAACCCCTGCCATCGTTTTTATGCTCGCCGCCGCCCTTTATGGAAAATCTCTGTTACGCTTTCGGAAGAATCTGGGGCTCGGCAGGCCCGGATGTCTATTACAGTGAACCTTTTCATCCCGGCTGGTTTAAACCCGCCTCGAATATATATCCATTCGAAGACACCGTGACCATGATTGCCAAAGTGCGGACGGGTTTGTTCATCGGAATGAAGAGAAAAACAAGATTTCTGGCCGGGACGATACCGGAGCAGATGACGATGCAGGACGCCGGAGCGGGGTCCGTCAGAGGAACGCTGGCCTACTGCAATAATTTCACGGAACCCGGCGCGACGCCGGGAAGGGCGGGAACGGATTTTACGGATGTCCCCGTATGGCTCACAGAGGAAGGCATTGTTGCAGGAAGCCCCACCGGTAAATTCTATAATGTAACGAAGAATAAATTAAAAATGGGATTACCCGACCGGGGGGCTTCCTTATATAGAAATCTCGAAGGCGACTTTCACTACCTCACCGGCTTCAAAGCCGGGGCGACCGGAACGGGAAGGGGATTCCGGGACACGGAAACATACAACGCGTTCAGGAACGGCAGGATCGATACCGGAAATAAATCTTTGGAACGCGGGGATACCCGCATCGGTTTTTCCGACGCGGCAGTCTGCCGGGTCTATCGGGGAGGCGTCGAAATCTGACATATAACAGGGACGAATAAGCCGCGGTTGCGCGGGACTGTTAGCCTGCATTTATCCCAACAGGGGATATGTGCGGGCTTTTTATTTTATGAAAAGGGAGAAGTGCGATGGGAAAAATATTACCTGTTGATTTATCGAGTTTCAGAGACAGCGCGGAAATCAGATACGCGGCAAGGCACGCGGCGGATTCAGGCCTGAACTTCCACGGCCATGTTTACACCGGCCATTACCGCGGCGGCAGGCTGATTCACGCGTGCGACCAGGGCGGCAACACCTTCACGACCGAAGGCATGGCCTGCCTGCTGAACGTCATGTTTTACACCACGGCCAAAGCGGGCTCGGCCATTTTCTACGTCGGCCTGTTCAGGAACAACGTGACCCCGGCGGCGGCCGACACCGCCGCATCCAGACTCGGCGCGTCAGGAACATACGGCGAATGCCAGGACGCGGATTACGACAGCCCGGCGACGGATAAACCGTCCTACGCGGTTGCGGCGACGGCCACGGCGTCCTGCACCAACGCGGCCTCTCCGGCTTCCTTTACCATGAATGCGGGTATTACGGTTTACGGCGCGTTTCTGTCCACGGCGGCGGCCAAGACGGCGGCGACGGGAACACTCATGTGCGCCAAGAAGTTCACGGCCGCCCGCGCGGTCATTGCCGATGATGTCCTGGCGGTAACGTATGTCATCAGTTGTACCACCAGCTAGGAGTGCTGAATGCCGACGCATGATTTTGTGGATATCGGAGACGTGCTGAACTGGGAATGCCTGCGGGGAACCATCGCCGCGCCGGATTCGTCCGCGGATACCTGCACGGTGGCCGTGGACGGTGCAGCATACAACGCTGTCATATTTTACCATTGAAAGCCCGATTCGCCGTTGCGTGACAACGGCGCGATTGAAGGCGGGGCGGCGGCTTTTAAAGCAGGAGATAATGTTTACGTGATGAAAAAAAACGTCAGTTCACCGTCATTGAACGAAGTCAAGGTTATCGGAAGGGTGGACGGGGTCAAAAGATGCAAAAAGATTCATATAGAAATCCTGATATATGCGCAGAAAAAGTTTTATCCCCATACGGCCTATCCGATGGCCTACGCTTTTGTCCGGGAGGCCGGGGCGGAGCATCTGTTGTTTGACGGCGTCCTGACGACCGATCCTGAATATATGCAGTGGAAAGAAAATATGGAATATGCGGATGCCGAACCCTGCATGTATCCTGCGGCCGCTCATCAGGCGTCAACGGCGGACTGGCTGCCGGAATCCGGAACCGATACTTTCACAGCGGCAGAAGAACCGCCCCAGCCGGCCTGGCCCTGCTGGGATGTCTTCGGGGAACGGACGTTTACAAGCGGTGCCGGAGGAAGCGCCTGTTATTTTGCTTACAATCAGAATGACCGCGCCTTGGTTTATCCGTTCAGCGCCTTCAGCAATTTCCATCCGTATTCGGGATATGCTTATTTCAGAACGTCGTATGCGTATAACATCCCTGAAGTGGTTTACAGATGGTTTTGTCAGGGCGATAGCGGCACTTCAATGGTGAGCAGTTATGATACCGAAAAAACAATGAATACCTGTACGCCCTTCGGAATCATCGCGTCCTTTCATACGGCCTATAACACCCGTTGCGGTATTTTCGGCGGGGAGCATCCCGAAGACCACATGGAATGCACCGGCTATATGAATAATGCGGGATATTCGTTTGAGAATGTCATGGTGAATGTTTTCTGGTCATACGGTTTTCTGACGACGACCGGCGCCGGAGGAGAAACGGATTATTGGGATGAAGGATGCCAGGTGCAGATTGCCTTCGGTAAGACGGGTGAAGATATACGGTCCAAGGATTGGCTTTCCTATCCGCCCGATGCCTCTTTGGCCGCGAAGATAAAAGCAAAGATGCGAAGCGTTCTGGCGGAGAACGGCATCAGCGGCGTGTATGTCGGCGCTGTTGAGCTTCATGTCTCACCGGCAATACTACAATAAAACATAAGGAGTGTTTATCATGAATAAATTGAATTTGGGCGTCCAATCGGCGGGAAACGTGGAAGCGTCAAGAATTTTTCCAACCGGTATGTCGGTAAAAACCGTCTGGGATTTTGAGTGTTTTGACAAGCATGGAAATCTCAAATGGCAGGAGCTTCAGAGGCCGAACATTATCACGACCCAGGGATTGAACAATCTGCTGGATGTCTATCTGGATGCGGGCACGCAGATAACGTCGTGGTATGTATTCCCCGTGGAAACCAATACCACCGCCGCGCTGACAATGACCTATGCCACCCCGGTGTTTACCGAATGGGACGGATACAGCGAAGCCGCCAGGCAGCCCTTTAATCCGGCGGCGGCGTCCGGCGGCGTAATGACCAGTTCCGCGGGCAAGGCAACCTTCACGTGCGGTGAAACCGCGACGCTTTACGGGGCGGCTCTCGTTGGCGGCGGGACAGGCGCTGACACCATCAACGATACGGCCGGAGGCGGAATACTTTTCTGCTATTCAAAATTTTCCTCTTCCAAGGCCGTGGAGAGCGGAGATACGTTCAAGGTTACCTTGACGGTTACCATTGCCAATACTTAATACGGAGATGTCATGGGCTGGTTGTCTGGTTACCATTACCGGAAAAGGATAACGCTCAGCCGCGCGTCGGGCGCCGTCACGAATTATCAGATGAAAATTCTGATAGGAGAATCGTCCGGGGCTTCGGGGGAAGATGCCGACTGCGGCGGAAAAGTCCTTTCGTCATTCAATGACCTGAGATTTACGGCATCAAACGGCACCACGCTGCTGGACTACTGGATTGAATCGGTCACGGGCACGACGCCGAATCAGCTTGCGACGGTATGGGTTGAGTTTGATTCCATCGGCACATCCGATACATATTTCTATATGTATTACGGCCATGCGTCCGCGCCGCCGGCGAGTTCCGGGGCAAATACCTTTATCCTGTTTGATGATTTTGAAAGAGGGAGTGATGGTGACGCTGTTGGCGGCGGCTGGGCGGGCTCTCCATCCGGCCTCGTGTTAATCGATACGGCTCGGCATTATGGCGGGACAAGATCGGTTATCGTAAAACATGATGCATCTTACAGCGCCAACATGCTGCGGGGGCCGTCTGTCTATCTGGAAAATACCCAATCCCTGATGTTCCGGCTGTATAAGAAGACGCAATCCTTCGCGAGCGTGCAGATCCACATAGCCGGTGTGAATGATATAATATACCTGCAAATCGATAAAGATGAAAATATCGGATATTACGTCACTTCATTTCAGGACACGGGATATAATGTGACGGCGGACGCCTGGGGGTTGTTTGAAGTAAATAACATCAACCTTTCGGCAGAGACTTTTGATATCCGGTATAATGATGTAAAAATTAAATCCGGCGCGGCGTTAAGGGGAGAAGCAGGCACCTGCTACGGATATTTCATCTTTTTGAATAATATCTATAATTCACTGGATGATTTTTATGTGGATAATGTCATCGTCCGCAACTGGCGTTCGACGGAACCGGCGTGGGGTTCTTGGGGAACTGAAGAAGAAGAACCCCTGGAGCAAGCCGTCAATATCAGCACGGTATTTGCTTATGAGCATCAGGTTGCGACTCAAACGGAAACAGGAACACTTACAGCCTCGTTTGATTACGATTATCTTTCGCCGGCAACGGCTGAATCGGCGGGAATCAACGCTGCGTTTGCCTGTCTGAAAGAATATTGGAAAACATTCTCCGAATCATCCGGCATGGCGGATGTCTTTGAAGCCGCTAATACAACGGAATATGTCAACGAATCGGGTTCCATCCGTGACGTGCCGGATTATCTTCATTTGGCCGACGATGAGGACGAAAACCTTTCTGCTTCGGATTTGTTTGAATCAGACTTGTCCCTGAAATCCATAGAAGAATCGCTGTCGGCGGACGTTGCGTTTACCGCTCCCGCAAGCGTCTATGCGGCGGATCTGGCGGTATCGGGAACCACCGGCGATGCTTTTTCGGGCGGGAAAGACATCGTTCCTGATGACCTGTATGAAATCGCACAGGCCGCAGATGCCCTTGAATGCTGCTATCAGAAGAATGAAACGGTTGATGAATCATTGATGCTGGCGGAAGCATTATTTCCCGGCTGGGGGATAACGCTGACAGACAACCTCAATGTCTGGGAATCGCTGATTCACGGCTGGGAGGTTACGGCTGATGAAAGCCTCGCTCTGGAAGACACGACCGCCGAAAGGCTGATTGTTCTGATATCCGACTGGATTACCCTTGTCGATTCGCAGGGGAATCACTGGAACGGGCGGGAAATCGTGCCGGAGACGCTCAACCTGTATGACGTGGCACGCGCGGCCGCGCATTATGCCGAGGCCAATGCGGAATCTCTTGCGCTTGAAGACGCTCCTGCGCTGAAACTGACCGTAGCCGTGCTGGAATATATGGGATTCGGCGATCTGGCGGGTGCGCTCAGAACCGGAGCCGAATCCGTGAACGAGGCCTTCGTTCTGACGGATGTTTCCCTGAGCGCCTATCAATTCATTATCGGGGAAGTCCTGTCGGCGGTGGATTCCGCCGGCGTCATCACGGCGTTTGTTGATTGCGTTCAGGAACTGCTCGGCATGGAAGACGCGGCGTCGGCGTGCGCGCGGGTCGGCGCGGCGCTGGGGGAATCCCTTGTGCTGACGGAAACAATTTCCTCCCGTGGGACGCTTTATGACGCGGTTTATGACACCCTGCGCATGAACCCTGGCGTAGAACTTTCAGGCGAGGTTTATGAGTGTTACGTTTTGAGTACGCCGGAATTCCATCCTTCCATGTATTCGGGATTCGATTTCAATTCCTACTGCGTGTTCGAGAACCGGGCTTTCGGCGCGAATGATACGGGTATTTATGAACTGACCGGCGACACGGACGCGGGAAATCCTATTCATACCGGCGTTATCTTGTCCGAAACCGATTTCGGTTCGCGCAATTATAAGCGTTTCAGAAAGGGGTATGTCGGAATTTCCGGGACTTCTCCCGTAATGATACTGGAATGTGAAGACGGGACAAGAAAGGTTTACGATATTGATTCAAGGGGAATCTTCACCGCTTCTGGCTCACAGAAATCAAGGGCATGGAAACTGAGCGTTGCCGGTTTTGAAACGCTGGACGCCATCAAACTGATACCTGTAATTTTGAGTAAATAGTTATGACGGAATCGCTAAGGGAACAGGCGCAGTACAGAAAAGGCAAAACCCCGATTATGCGGGAGTACCTTAATGACCATAAGAAATTGCTGGCCGATATCGCCGGACGCGGTTTTTTGATTTTGCCCGGATACGCGTATGATGCGGAAAACCGGCTGGAGCTTGCCGCCAAGACGGGACTTTCCGAACTGAATTATAAAATCCTTGCCGAAACGATTGAACGCGGCATCAGGCAGGCCGGGTTTAATTATAATCTTGGTTATCAGACCGCGCTCATGGCCTGGGAAATGGAAAAGCAGTCTTTGATGGCCGCGTGGGATAAAGAGCTTGCCGGAATCAGGCTGGGAATGGCTGAAGAGGAGGAAATGAAAAACATCCTCTCCACCGAGGTTGAGGCCCGGCAGACTGTTTTGATAAACGCCAAAACGGCGATTGAACTGGAAATGGAATCCTGCCGGAAACAAATCGCGGAACTGGAAGACGCGGCGGCTCCTTACGATGTCCGGCTCGCCAATGCCAGACTCCTGACGGCGCAGAAGAAGCTCGACCTCATTCCGGTCATTCAGGAGATTATCGGCAGGGAAAAGGAACTGCTGGCGCTCGAAAGAGACAAATCGGATGAATACGCGAAACTGGCGGCTGTTGAACAGGAAGCCGCCGCGAAGAGACAACGTCTGGTCCCGGAACTGGCGAATCTTGTTTCTATGTTAAAGCAGCACGCCGATCTTATCCCTTGGCGAACAGCCGTCGAAAAACAGATTGCCGCGGAGAAACTGGCTCAGGCGCGGCTGCAGAAAGAAATATCCCGGAATAAAGTGGAAGAGATGAAAGCCGGACTGGATGGGGAAAGAACAAAAATCGGACTGGCGGGGGCTCAACGGGAACTCAAAATCCTGCAATTTGAAAAAGGACAGGAGCTTGTCCTGCTGGAAGCGGATAAGGAAAATGAATATCAGAACGCTCTTGATGCCTCCCACCGTGAAAGGCTGGAGGATGAAAGGCGCACGCTGGCGGCGTTATGGTCGGACAGGACGGAATTGAACAAGCTTCAGAACGATGCGGCGTACGCCGGTACGGTAACTTTAACGCAGGCCGGAATAGAGGCGTCCAAAGGCGTAACGGATGCCCGGCTTTATCAGGAAGAGCGCATGGCCGATATTGCGAAATCACAGAAGGTGACGGCCACCCTGGAACATTTGATAGGATGATTGTATGCCGGAGTCAGCATTTGCAAGACGTTCAGCCCGGGAAGCAAAAATATGGAAGCCGTTTACTTATTCGTTCCCGTCCGGTGTAGCACAGCGCATGGAGAGAATGGCTGTTTTCGGGCTCTATGCGGAGGCCTACCTCAACGGTCATGCCTGTCTTGAAGAGATGGAAGCCGCCGGACTGGCGAATCACCTTGCCGATTACAACAACAGGATGGCCGGGCTGTCCGCGCGGGAGCGGATGGCCGTTGCGGATATCGTATCCAGAAGATACCTGGCAAACATTGATAAACAGATTCACCATCGGAAAATGACCGCCGTGCAGGCCGAAATCAATATGGAAGAGGGGCTGGCGGGCGCGCGTTACAGCGCTCTGGCGGCGGATCGCGCCGCGCTGGAAACAATGGCCGCGAAGGTGGCGACGGCAATATCAAAAAATACGGCGCGCATAACCGGACTCGAAGCGGCAATTGAAACGGAAGGCATTAATCTGAATCAGGTTGAAGCGGACATATCGGAGAGGGAACTTCAGTCTTTGAGAGTGGATAATCAGAAACTGGATACCGCAAACGAAATATTGAAAATACAGGTTCAGACGGTCAGGACCGCTGCCGAACTGCTTGATATCGATATTCAGGCGGCAAAGACCGGAGTGGATATTGCCGAAACACAAAGGGCAATCGCCAAAACAGGCCTTCTGGCTGATGATTGGGCTATCGAACAGGCGCAGACGGAAACATTGAGGGATGAACTGCCCCTCCGGGCGGCACGTATAGCGCTGGCATCGGCCAAAGCGGCGGAAGCGGAGAGGGAAATGAATTATATTGCATCCACATTGACCGCGCAGGAAGAAAACGCCCATGCCAATCAGGTATCGCTGCTCAACGTGAAGGCCGTATCAAGGCAGAATGCAATCACCAGGACGGGAGCAGAGCAGGCGCTGATTCATGAAAACAAACTCGGCGAATCGGCCTTGTCGAAGGCGCTGGCCGTCACGAATCAGGCGTTTCAGGAAAAAACAGACGAAGAAAAAGTCAAAGGCATTTACCAGCCCGCCTATGACACATGGCGGAAAGTCCTCGCGGCGGTGAACGCCGCCGGCATCGTGGCCGGAGCAAACGTAAAGACAACCTTATCTCATGCCGTGAAGAAGAAATCATAATGAAAAGAGAAGCATTGGCAAAAAGACTGGAGAGCATGAAAGGCCTGGCCGGAAGCGGCAATGTGCTTTCTGAGGTTGTCAGAAGAACCCCCTTTGAAATGCTTGCGACAATGGAGCCGGGCGATATCGTCCGCACCAGAACAGATACGGTGACCGCCGCGCCCATCGCTTATGATTTATGGTATTTGAGTTATCATCAGAACTTCATGAGAAAATATTATGACGGCGGCGCAGACGAAGAATATAAATTTTATGATTATACGCCCTATTTGGAAAATCAATTATCGTTTCTGAATTACCTGCCGGGACTCAGGCCCCTGAAGGTAATTACCGATTTGGACCAGCTGTTTGAACATAATAAAAGGTTCGCGCCGGTATGGGATATGGAACCCCGGTGGAAAAATAACGGGGTTTACTGGATCAATTGCATTTTTTTTGAATTGAACGTCAATAAAAATGTTCCTCTGCGCTATCCTTCCGAAGGGTCGACAGGCTTCAAAAGCACGCCCGATGATTATGCGGGGTATGTTGCTTTTCCGGTCGGACCGTTGGGCGTCATGGAGGTTGTTTCCCTTTTTCAGGAAACGGAACTGAACGGCTGCTTATTCTTTGCCCATCATTCTTCAGGTTTGTATCATGATAAAGCGGCCATGACGGATATGGATGCTCAATACAAACCGCATGTCAAAAACCCCGCTGAAATGTTCCCCGATATGAAGGACGAAAACGGCAATGCTGTCTCCGGCCGGAATGCGTGCTTCGGCAGGCATCTGATTGCAAGCGCCTATCTGAAGCCTGAAGAACCTGTAACCTCACAGAACACAAGGAATTCAGGCGATAAAACAGCCTACGCTCCGACGGCCGACAGGGATGTTGAATTGTGGGCTTCGGATATCAGGGATTACGGAGAGGACGTCAAACCGAAAAAGTGGATGCGTTACTGGATTCACAGTGATTCCACTCTGCCGGTTCCGGGGGAATTCATCGGTATTCTCTGCCGTCCGGCGGCAGCACCGCCTCATGTCTGGTGGTTTCAGGAATCAACGCCGTTTCTATACGCGGGGAACTGGATGGAGACGAATCATTTTACGTCAGGCGTGATAACGTCCGTTACTTTGGAAAAGGACAGGCCGGCGGGCTCTGTCGGAAATGAATACAGGGTTAAAGTTCAGGGCGTGGAGATAACGGCCTATGCGACGGATTATTTTCTTTATGCAGTTGGCGACCGCGTGGCCATATTAAAGACCGCTTCGCCCGGAGCCGCGACGCAAACATTCTGCTCTCTGGAGCAGACGCATTTACACGAGGGGGATGCGGTGTCTTCGATGTATGTCATTATCCCGGCGACATTTTACAAACTGAAACATTGAGGGGCAGGGCGGCGGGAATCATTTAAAAAACGGGAAATGAGAAAAATTATGGCAGGAGCGGTTTCAGGACAATTCACAGGAATACCGGGGCGGAAGCCGCGCCGCGGACTGCCGGTTACGGCAAATACATTTTGAAGGGAATTCGGACAAATGGAGCATTCAATCATTCAAATCATTGTAACGCTAATCGCCATACCGGTCACGCTGATGCTGTTTCAGCGGTTTATCAACAGGGCTGACGAGGTGAAGAAAGAGGAGGAAATCAACTGGCGCAAAAACGTGACAGATATGTTCGACCGGATCGAAAGGAAAATTACATCTTACTGCGCCGAAAATCACAAGGAGCATGACGAATTGTACGCCGCAAGAAACATCATCGAAAAAAGGGTGGCCGTGCTGGAAAATACGCACCACCAGCGGGGCTGTGACCAGCCTTATATGAGAAGGGAGGCGGATAAATGAAAACCTCCGCACTGAAGGAATTTCTCTTCGACACCTTCGGGCATCTGGAAGACGCGCAGTTAATGGCGCTGACCGTTTACGGCGAGGCAAGAGGAGAAGCAGACGAAGGCAAGGTTGCCGTCGGCTCGGTCATTCTGGAGCGGGTAGAGCGCAGGGATTGGGACGGAAAGACCGTTTCGGAAGTCTGCCTGATGCCTTATCAGTTTTCCTGTTATCTGCCGGATGATCCGAACTTCCAGGCGCTGAAACTGATTGCCGGGGACTGGGACGCCAAAATGATGCATTCGCGGGATTTGCGCGGGTGTTACAAAATAGCGTCCGGGCTTTTGTCCGGTGAAATCCCGCGCACGCCGGAAATAGCAGAGCATCACGCCATGCAGTACAAGACTCTTAAATGCAGGGCGGCGTGGGCGGAAAAAATGAAAAAGGTCGCCGTTATCGGGCGGCATGAATTTTATACGTGAGGAAAATACCATGGAAGAAAAACAGATTACATTGCTGACGGATGACAACGGAAACCCTTCCACCATGAGGGTGATGAGCTGGTTTGCATTTGTCGCCGCGGTGGCAACGGCGGTGATAATATTTCTGCGTCCTCCGGAAGATGCGTTCACGGGATTATATATTTTCACAGCCTTTCTGCTGGGCGCTTTCTTTCCCAAAGCCCTGCAGAAATTCGCGGAGACGCCCCTCAGAGCGCCGAAAGGATAAGCCATGTTTGCTTCGATTACAGCCTTTTTATCGGCATTGAAGAATTACAAAAGGATAGCCGCTGTTGCCGCGCTGGCCGTTATCATTGTCGGCGGCGCGATTCAGCAGGGGAGAATCTGCTACTATAAAAATCGGGTTCTGAAGTTACAGGCGCAGATTACGGCGGCCAATGTCGCGCAGTGCAACGAAATTGTTTGTCAACTGAAGGAACACATTGTCCGGGTTCAGGCCATTGACAGAGACACGGGCAAAATCAACAGGAATATTTCACATCTAGAAAAGGGGAAGGCGCATGAAAAAGATTATTACGATATCGCTCATGGCATTGCTGAGCGTTTCAACAACGGCCTGCAATAAGTATATGTACGTGAAGCCGGACTGCCCCGATCCGGTACGCCCGGAAATTGAAATAACAGATGATGCTTCGATTCTTGAGGCTTTCAATAGGGTTGTCGGGTATTCACTGGCGCAGTCGAGCCAGATTGAATGTTATAAAAAATCGTTAAAATAAGGAGAGGATTATGTTGGGATTATATTTGTTTTTAGGCGGGTTGATTATAGGCGCGGTCGCCGCCGTTGCCGTGCTGTATTTTATTTACCGGAATAATAAATGCCGTTTCAATGCCATCGAGGAAATCGTCAAGAAGGGGAATTTGACACCGGCGGATATATTGAAAATATCCAACATCGCCACCGGCAAAGAAACCTGCACCCCCTGCGACAGCGGAACCTGCGGGTAAGGGGGAAGGGGAAACAATATTTTTTTCGGTATTGAAGAAGAATACGCCACAATTTGTTCATTAGTTAAGGAAACATATATCGCACCTAAACCATGACAACACACATTGTTGCCAACGCCCTTGTTAGATCGAGTTGTTTTGTCTTGACCTTATAATCCGCTTTGAAAATCAATCGAGTCAAAAAGACGCGAATGCACGATAGAGGGCAGGGATGGGGAATCGCATTTCTCAATCACCTTTACTTTGGGATTAATGTCCATGAATAAGGCGTAAAAATCTTTCGACCGGCTCAATTTTGCGGATTGAGTCATCTCGATACCCGGCACAAACCGGTGAAAGCCATTATTTCTTTATACAATATTAAACAAATAAATTGACATATTTATTTACATATACTATATACTATTTGTAAATAAATAAAATAATGTAATAATGGAGAGTATTTACATGGATAAATATCCACACATAATATTCAAAAAAAATTGGACATTAAGTGAAGAATCAATTTACAGATTGGGACAAACAGAGTGTATTGTACAGTCAATTGCCACTATGCCTCTAATGCCTGAGACCAGAAAAAAACTATTAAATGTATCTTTAAAAAAGGGTGCCAGAGCTACCACTGCGATTGAGGGAAATACTTTATCTGAAGAAGATATTGATAAAATTGCGGCGGGTGAAAAGCTTGCGCCCAGTAAGGAATATCTTCAAATTGAAGTGCGAAATATCATTGATGCGCTTAACAAGATTCGCTCAGAAGTTATTCAAGATGGAAAAAGCGCAGTTATAACTCCTGAATTGATCGAAAATTTTAATAAGCTTGTGGGACAGAATTTAGGGGAACATTTTCAGTCTGTTCCAGGGAAGTTTCGATCCTCAGGACATAATGTTGTTGTGGGTCATTACCGGCCGCCATTGGGCGAGGATGTCCTTGATTTGGTTATTACGTTTTGTGGTTGGATAAGGCATGAGTTTAAATATGGAGCTGGAGAGCAACGTTTTAGAGATCAGATCATTCAGGCAATTGTTGTACATATTTATCTGGCAATGATTCATCCCTTCGGCGACGGGAACGGAAGAACAGCGAGACTGCTTGAGTTTTATATATTGTTGCGGGCTGGTCTGCCTGATATAGCCTCTCATATTTTGTCAAATCATTATAACAATACACGAAGTGAATATTACAGATACCTTGAAGTCTGTGTCAAAAGCATGGACCTGTCAAAATTTATTGATTACGCTATACTTGGTTTTCGGGACGGGCTTAATGAAGTACTGGAAGAAGTTCAAAAAAGCGCTCTGGAAATATCCTGGCAAAAGTATATTCACGAAACATTGGACAGCAAACAGGCTACCGGGAAAACAAGAGCTATTGTTAAGAGGCGTAGAACATTAGCCTTGGCGTTTCCGGTTGATAAATGGGTATTAGTAGATGATTTAATCAATGAAAAGGGATTTCTGGCAAAGGAATACTTGACTAAAAAAAATAATGTAACCCGTACGCGCGATGTCTCGGAATTGGAAAGACTCGGTTTAATTATTCGTGATGGAAAGAAATTTAAAGGGAACATAGGCATCATGAAAGGATATATGGCAATGAGAAAAATCAAATAACCGCTTGTCAGACCGGGTTTTTTTGTCTCGACCATACCCCTGTCACCTGAATGAAAAAGGATGGAAACATACGGGGTGCAATACGATCGTTGAATACAGTCAATTCTGAGGCCATCTTTTTTTTCAGGCGGTGATTATAGGGAACCTCTTGAAAAGTCAATGCAGTTGAAAAGTCGGGCTATTTTCTTGTTTATTTGAAATGCTATATTTTCTATGATGTTATGTATTGATTCCTCAAGCAGTTTATTAGTATCGTTGCCGAAAGCAATGGCAAAAATTTTAAAATAACCTGAACAATTCAGCTTCAAGCTATCCGGCCGGCACTCCATTTTTTATATTGATATAAATATATTATAAAATAAATAATACAAATAAAACAGTGGTTGCTTTTCCGCTCAGGAACTTCAGCGGATTAGCATAGTGTGCCTTTTGAGTGACACGGCAGCTGAAAAATTATCAATATATATTTATATATTGATATATGTATAATGAACGACCCCGCCGCAAGCAGCGGGGTATCCAAAGGAACTTGCGCCCCTGGGAGCGGGGAATCAGTCCCACAATTATCCTGGAAGCAGAGACGTAGGGTAATTTCCAATAGCCGGAGGCTATTGGATAGTTCGACTTACTCTGAAAATATCGCTTCGCTCATTTTCAGAAGGTCTCACTACGACCATCAAATTTCAGTGTACTTCGTTTCTAAAAATTGGATCTCATTAAAAATCAAAGAAAACAAGAGCTTATAAATAAATCGTTCAAAAAATCATAATATTAAGTGATTCATGCCCAATTTCCTCTGGAAAATGAAAAATTATCACCATGAAAAGAATTTGCAATCGATATCAAAAAGGAATATATGTGTTTCATAATTTTCCTACACAATTTGTTTTGCATCAGACGCTGCGTTGAATATTACTTATATTCGTTTATCGCTGTTCCCGTTCTGAGCTTCACCGGATTGTAAAATCCGCCTTTTGACTGACGTAAATCGCACTTTAAATTTAAAACTGACGCGCATCGGACGACGCCAATGACTACGGAATAAATTTCCTGTCGTTTTGAACGCAATGATATGCAGGATATCGTGCGTCCAACGGGCATTTCAGAATGTATTGGAAAGAAGCCGGAGATGGGCAAAAAATAGTCATTTTCGATTTCCCGGTTTTTTCTATCATGGACATTAAATATTCCAAAAAGGAGGATGGCAATGGAACCAAACACAAGTGCAGTACAAGCAGATGCAAAGAACCAGAGCGACACGGTGGAAATTGAACGAATCAGAAGAGCCTATTACTTGTCAATTTTCGGCCTGGGCCTGGCCGCGTCTTTGGTTGTGGCGTTACTGATTGCGGGCTGTTGTGATGCCAACGATATTACCTCTATTGTCGGATTGTTCACGAGTGTTCTGGGCACACTGGTCGGGGCATTTTTCGGCTTGCAGGTCGGGTCTGCGGGCAAGGATAAAGCCGAAGAGCGCGCCGATAACGCGCAGAAGAAGGCGGATGTTCTGGGAGCTTATTCTCAACCGGAGACGATTAAGCTGGCAATGGAAAAATATCCGGATCTCTTTAAGTAGGCATAATGGAGTCTAAAAGGAGGGAAGCGAGATGTTAAAACATCTGGAAGATGAAGGTGATTTGAACATGATTATTGATAAGGACGGAAATCTTCTCATTGTTTGTTCAAAATGCAAAACGGTGTGGCACAGCAAGTTCACGCTTGCCTTGTTACCCGGGCATGCCGGGCCTCCAGGGGGTGGAACCGCGCCTCTCGGGGTTACCATATTAAATCCCAGGATTGTCGGCGCGCCTCACGCGTTTACCGCTTTACAGGATGTTTTGTCAGGACAAAGCGGCGAAAAAACGGTGATGACCGCTTACATGGAAAAATCCGATCTTTTGAAGGATGCCGGCATCGATATGGATTCGATTGACGACCTTAAAATGTTATAAGAATTTTAATGCGGGAATGGCGGGACTGCCCCGAAAGACAATATAGAGAAATTATTATCATACTTGGGAGGATAATATGCCAAAGTCAAAGAAGAAGCTTGGCTTGAAGGGGAAATTGTCTGACAACAGTCAATTGCAATCTGATGTTATTTATTGCCTTTTAAATTCGATGACGGATCACTTTCCAATTACACGTCCGGATATCAAACCCAATACAATACCGGCCAAACCGCCGATTAACGCTAAAGAAGGCGCTTGGGAAATTTGTCTCGCAGACTTCGGCAGCCATTTATGTCGGCATAATGTTATCTATGTATTCTATGTGCATAAGCCCCGCTATACCGAGGAGACGATCAACAAAAAGTTTTTTGAAATTGTCCTCTACCTCAAAAAAAAGTTAATCGCGCAACATGCAGGGAGGGATATATGATCCGATATATTGCGGTAGCAATGCTTACCTTTTTGTTACTTGCGTCGCCGGTGTCGGCAGAGGTGTTGACTTCTGACAACAGAGGGCAGTTGTGCACGAAGGACTATAACGGTAAAAAATCTGTAGACATAGATGCACTTGCTTTAGTGATGGCTGATGATGCCGGTGCCGTGATATACTTGGATGGATCAAACCAAACGGGATTGAGGGATGAAAAGATTCAACTCCGCTCTGAAAAGGGAACTCCAAGCGAGCCGGTTTATGCCGTGTACAGATGCCTTTCTGATGGGGCAAATGCCGTAAATAAACCCTTTGGTCCAAATGTTGATTTGAAGGAAGACAAGCGTGCGGCTAAAGCTTGCGCAGATATCGTTAATAACATGGTCAAAGATGTCAATCTTCTAACTGTAAACGGTACCTTCGTTAGTGGCAAAGTTACCTACAGAATCGAGCGGAGAAATAAGGCGGATGGTGCACCCGCACAAGCAATAAATTGGATTGATCCGAAGATTCTTTTTCAGGAAGATTCTCCACTGGTCATTCTTTGTGAGGACAGTGAACAAAATTCACCATCGGCTGGCAATATACCAAATTCACAACCGCCATTATCCGGTGTGGATCTAATCCGGTTACGTGGCGCAGTGAAGGACCTTACTGTTAAGGCCGAAAACCTAAAAAGTGCAAAAGCGGCTTCCGTTGCATATCAGCGCGATAACGAAGCCGATACCAAGACATTCGATATAAAGGGTGTGTTGGGTTTTCATTTCGACGATTCATCCGGCACTTTTGATATCATTCCATATATCTCCTATGAGAACCGATCCGTTACGGGCAGCGGGGGCGATGTCAATACATTATCGCCTGGGGTGCTATTCGGTTACAAGATTGGAAAACCGGATTATTCGTTGTATACACGGCTGGAAGCTTCCTGGATGGCGGATAGGCTTTCCGATTCCAGCCAGGTTAAATTGCGCGTCTATGCTGATCCGTCATTTGCACTTAGACATGGCCAGGGGGTGCTCTTTGGGAGCAATATCATGCCCCTTGGTCCCTTGCAGTGGCAGCCTGATCTGACACTTATCGGTGACTTGTCCCATGTATTCGATGAAGGCACTAATCCGGCACTTTCCAAAGCTAATAATTATTATGGTTTGGGTGGTGAGTTGAGCCTTAAATTCCAAATTAATGAATTATGTATAATCTCTGACTTTGATCTGCAAGGAGGTGTACGTTACTTGAAACTGTTAGGTGATATCAAGAAACACGAAGCCAGTCGCTGGTTTTGCTCATTGAATTATTCACCGGAGAAATTGCCATATTTTGGTATCTCTCTGGAGTTCTCTAAAGGCGAGAATGACGACACATTTAAGGATGTAGATACCTACGGCCTCAAATTCACACTCCGTTATTAATAACCGAAGTGTTTTGCCGCCGGTGCCATCCGGCAGATAGAAGCAAAAGATAAGCAGAGGCCTGCATAAATGCCATGCAGGCCTTTTTATTTTTCAATACAGTTTATGACTGACCTTTTCTTTTGTTTAAAAAAAGGTTAAAAAGGTAGGGGATTATAAAATATTCAGGCTGGGGAATGATGGTTGATTAAAGAAAGCAAAAAGAAAGTTGTTTATACCTGTCTGACGGGAAATTATGACAAATTGACGCGGTTGACGTATCTGGATGAAGACTGGGATTATGTCTGCTTTACCGATGACAGGTCACTGGTAAGTGAAAAAAGAAAATTCATGTGGGATATCCGCCCGCTCGTTTTCAACCGGCTGGACAACAGCAAAAACAACCGCTGGCATAAGATAAATGTTCTCGAAATTTTCCCGCAATACGAAGAAAGCATTTACATCGACGCCAATATCGATATCCTGAATCCCTATCTTTTTGATATGGTTAAGGCAAAAAACGAAGATATTCTGGTTCCCCTGCACGAGTTCAGGGATTGTATCTACGACGAGCTTGAGGTTGTTATCGCGAAAAAGAAGGATTCCGAAAAGGTATGCCGGGAACTGATAGAGCATATCCGCTCCAGAGGTTTCCCGTCCCATTACGGTTTGAGCGAAAACGGCGTCATCTACAGAAGGCACACTGTCCCGAAAATAAAAAAGATCATGACGGAATGGTGGCGCCTTGTCGAAAAATACTCAACACGCGATCAGCTGTCGTTTGCCTATGTTTTGTGGGAGAACGGAATCGGGGTGCGGGAGATA
>CAYMWM010000046.1:0-25046 GCA_964394185.1 uncultured Smithella sp. | reverse complement strand
ACATCGAACAATGCAGCGACCCCGCCCTGGAACGGGTCAATAAAGCAGGCACGGAAAACATATTTTTTCGGGGCATTGGTTTTGGAATCCAGCGTGGCCTTGGGCGCGGTGGACCAGGGGGTAATCAAAACGGTCTTGCTTGTTTCAGCTATTTCCGCGGCGGGAAGCGCGTAACGGCTGGCGTTGGGGCCGATAATCGCGGTCACTTTTTGCTGGGTAATCAGTTTTTGTGCGGCGGAAGCCGACTGATCGGCTTTCCCGGCGTTGTCTTCAATGATGAGCTTGACAGGATATTTCTTGTCGCCAAGCTGGATGCCGCCGGCATCGTTGATTTCCTGAACGGCCATTAGGGCTGCGTTCTTGCAGGAGGCGCCGACCGCCGGCACGTCGCCGGTCAGCTCGGCAATAACGCCGACTTTTATTTTGGATGAATCATCGCCGCAGCCGGAAATCAGAAAAGCAAAGAATAATAACACCGCAAAAAATACATATATCTTTTTCATAAATTTATCCCCCGCCAAGTACTATTTATTTTTTATTTTTATAAGGTAAGGGCTCTAAGGTGTCAATAAAAAAGAGGGGGCGATTTGACCTGACCTATCCTTGACTTTACATGCAGTGTAAAACCGGATTCGACTTGATGATTGACTATACCTACTATTCCACGGTTTTTCGAAGTCATTAAATTTGAGGAATACCAGTTGTAAGGCGCAGTGCTGAAATAACATCATTTAATTTTAGTGTAAAAAAGGTAAAGTTAACGGGTAAAGCATCTTTTTACATTTTGCATCAATTTCTTTAAAGATGACTCATGGTATATTTCTCTGACAGTTTGTTTCATTTTTATCATATCTCTATGCTGTAGATTAGGATTATCATTCTCATCAAATATTTCACCTACAAATTGTTGATTTTCTCTTTTTATCGGAAATTGTTTAGCGTTTAAATTATAATTAAAATATTCATCATGAACCATGCAATCATTAACAATTAAGGGATATATTCTTTTTGTTAAAAATTCCTGATCAACTCCCCAACAATTATTTGCTTTGTAATCATCTATCATGTTTTTCATTTTTTTTAATTTGGGATACTTAACTCCAAATATACCACCTAAAATTTTAGCGCAATGCAAAGGATGATCTCTCATTATGTGAAACGATTCATAACTCTTCATCCATTCATCAACTGCTGCTTTTTCTCTTAGATTTAATCTAGAATCACAATCTCTGCTTAACATAATTTCAGTATCGCTATCACTTGCTGGCAAAAATCTCCAAAACGTTGCAAGCCAATTACCATACTCATTCATTAAGACCACTTCACAATTATTAATTAATCTTAACTGATCTAAAATATTTATTGGAACACTCCTTCCACAATAAAATCTTGAAATCCAGCCACTATATATTTCATTAGTTAATATTGCATTCTTAATAGCACCAATACAATATTTAGGATTATCCCCCCATAAGCTAAATGCTATCACTTTTTTCAATTGATTTTAACTTCCTTTCTTTATGTGAAGAATAAGAACGAGTGATCTTGCGCGCCAATTAAATATTGATTAAGAATGTGTTAATCAATACGTTATTTTTTTTATAATGCAATTCCATTTATTGTACACGTCACTCTTTTTATGAAGATTAAATTCTTCCATTTTTTTTGATATTAAAATAAAATCTAAATCTAATTTTATGCTCAAATCTTCAATAGAATCAAAATAAATTATATGGGGGAAATTATAAAAGTCTGAAAACTCAATTGCTGTTTCTATTAATCTTTTATCGTTTATGTCATTTGGGTCAAAATTAGATTTAAAATCAACAACACTTTTATTCTCACAATTTAAGACCTGCGTATACGATAATTCAGTATAAATTTGCCTACCCAATTGTGATAAATATTTTTTACTTGGAAAAAACAATGGCATATTTGCACTATATTGTTCAAATATTGACATTGTTGATACATTATATGGAAAATGTATTATAGATGTAAACGAAAATAAATCGTTCCAACGATATCTACCCATTATTGTTTTATTTATTACCGTTGGTAATTTAATATTAACTGATTTTGAGAAAAGAACATGCCTGTTATCCTTGGGATTATATTTAGATTTTGTGTATTCACAAATACTTGGGATATATTCAAATTCTTGATTTGTAAATTGTTCACAATACCACTTATCATATAAATTATTAGATATTGGTATGATATATTCATTATTATTTATATAATTATTTAGCCATTTCCATTTTCTAACATCTTTAGTAAACGGATATTCATATCTAGTGCTCACAATAAAAATGATTGGTTTTTTAAATTTTTCGTAGAGTAATGATAACATAGGGATATGAGTAACAATAAACCCATCATATTTATCTAATTCATTTTTATGCTTTTTATAAAAATCGTTACACATTTTTTCATCTAAATTGTTCCAATTCGATTGATTAATAATAAAACTATTATTTGGTTTTTTATTAAAAATCCATGCATGATTTGATAAATAATTTATATCTATACTATGACCTAAATCATTAAATATATTTTCTATATCGGCAATAACGGATATGTGCAAATCTATATTAAAAAACTTCATCTGTCGTTCACATAAATGTTTTCTATTTCATCACATTTAAAAGGGCTAAGTTATTTTGTAACTATTCTATAAAAATTTTTTATCCTAATCGCGGTAATGACAATAATAGATTGAAGTAAACAAATGATAATTCTCTTGTACGATTGAAAGTGTCGCCAATCGTACGCAATACTACGGGAAAAAGTTTTTAATGATAAAAAATAATGTTTTTTCTCTAAATAAAATTTCCCCAAATGAAAAATTCTAACGCTTTGACCTCTATTTGACGCTTCCATTGTTACTTTATCTAACCGATTACCTTTTCTATATTTATTTGATACATTTTCAGATTCGAGTATAGAGTTTTCAAAATTTATATGCTCGGCACCAACCGGATTCCAAAAGTATAATCCCAAGCGTTTCTTTATATGTTTGAACCTGCAGTTCCCTGAGAGTCTTAACCAGAAGTCATAATCCCCCGCTACTTTTAGACTTTCATCAAAATAACCAAATTTTTGATGAAGAGCCTTGCGCCACATTGGTTGCGGGCCTATACAACATTGGTTAGCAAGTTCATATTGAATGGATTCTGGCCAATCCAAATATCCTGATAAAGTATAGTTTTCAAAGGTTTCGTTTTCCGTATTTGTTACAATGCTATCAGCATAAACGAGATCGATATTTTCAATATCTTCAAAAGCGGCGACCATAATTTCTAAGGCGTCTATTCGGTGTCTATCGTCAGAATTTGCATTGGTAATGTATTTTCCGGAAGCCGCCCGTATTCCTCTATTCCAGGCCTGATAAATCGTTTCACGGTTTTCGATTCTTATATAAACGATGTTGTTGAAGTTTTGCTGAAATTCTTTTACAATTTTTTCTTCGTCTTGTTGGGAACCAGTGTTTACTACAACAATTTCAAGTTTATCGGCGATGGTTTGGTTTTCAAGATCTTCGAGGCATCCTCGAATAAAACGCTCGCAGTTATATACTGAAACGATTGCTGAGATTAAATAACTATTGTTTATCATATATTAGTCGTTTTTTAATACTGACCGTCCCCTAATACTTATACCACATCTCAAGTTAGAGTTCAGGTATTTTGATTATTTCCGATTGAAAGAAAGTATTTTTGTTAAGGTTGGCGTTTTGTTTCTTACAGGAAGAAGTCAATAAAAAAAATGACATTAAGTGTTAGCCTAAAACCTGTTGAGGAGGAAACCAATGTTTATTAAGTACAGGCCTCGAGTCTCATGATTCCGTGCCACGTTGATGAGCGTGTTCAGCTTGTATTATTAAAATACCATTTGTCTAACGAATTGTGCAACGGCTGGAGACGAGGTCAGTCCCGGTGATTCGATGCCGACCAGGTTGATGAAGCCCGGCAAATCTTCCCTGATAACGAAATCACGAAAGTCATCATCCAGTCCCTGGAGTTTCGGACGTATGCCTGCCATATCAGGATGGACATTTTCTTTTTTTAAAAAGGGCAGAAATTTGCTGGCGCTCTCAAAAAACAGTTGAGCTTTTTCGGGCGCAACCTGATAATCTTCTTGGCGGGCAATGTAAGTTGTATCCGGGCCGAGTTTAAATCTGCCGTTTAAATCCAGTGTTAAATGTACGCCCAGACCGACATGCTTTTTTACCGGCACAGGATAAACCAGTCTTTGCACCAAACCGGGCTTAACACCTGAGATGCTGCAGTAGTCACCCTTGCAGTAATGTAGTTGGTAATTGCCACCCGTCATGTTGGCGATGATGTCGGATTCCAGACCGGCGGCATTGATAACAACAGCAGAGGGAAATTCAAAACTTTCCCCTCTATCATTGTGTGTAAAAATGCGGTAGTAGCCGGATTCTTTCTCAATTCCCGCAACTTTTGTCTGATAAACAATATGGGTTTTGCTGTTCAGGGCTTTGACTAAATAATAGTTCATTAAATCATGGACGCTGATGATGCCAGTGTCGGGCGAGTAAAGAGCCGCCAGCGCCTGAACGTTGGGTTCCATGCCGGAGATATGCTTTTTGCTGATGAGTTCCAGCGCAGTCAGACCGTTTCCCCTGCCGTTGACGTACAAGCGTTCCAGATCCTCATCTTCCTCTTTTTTTACTGCAACGATCAGTTTGCCGGTTCTTTTATGCGGAAGGTTGTTTTTGGCGGCGATTTCGTAGAGCATCCGGTTGCCGTCAACGCAAAGAGACGCCTTAAGTGAATTTTGAGGATAGTACATCCCTCCATGTATTACTTCGGAGTTGCGCGAGCTGATGCCGCCGCCGTGGGCGTGATTTTTTTCCAGGATAAAAACATTTAAATCAGGCCGGGCAATCTCGGCGGCGATGGCCAAACCTATTACGCCGGCTCCTATTATGGTAACATCAATTTTTTCCATGACCTTTTATACACAATTTTTAAAATTGCCGCAAAAAAACTTGAGCGCGGTCTTCGGTCGTGGTATTAATCAACTATATAAAAGGCGGTTTCGTTATCTGAAGGAGTTTCCTACTCCTGACGAAAAAAGGAGGGTTCAACTTTGAAGCTTGCTACTTACAATGTGAATTCTATCCGTTCCCGTATGCATATTGTTTTAATCTGGCTCAAAGCAAATAACCCTGATTATTTCTGTATGCAGGAAACAAAGGTTGCCGATGCCAGCTTCCCCGTCGCTGAATTGGAAGCGTTGGGTTATCATGTAGTCTTTAAAGGTGATAAACAATACAAGGGTGTGGCTATCGCTTCGAAGCTCAAACCGCAAAAAGTCATATACGGTTTTGACGCTGAACCGGCCGATTCCGACCGCATGATCATCGCGGCTTACAGCGATCTGACGATCATCAACACCTACGTTCCTCAAGGCCAGGAAATGGATAGTCCGCAATTTGCATACAAACTGGATTGGTTCACGCGTTTTAAAAAATATCTGCAGAAACATTTCCAGCCGGAGAATGAAATAATCTGGTGCGGCGATCTTAACGTTGCGCCGGAAAGTATAGACGTTCACGATCCAAAGAGACTGCTGGGTCACGTTTGTTTTAATCCTCAAGTATGGAAAGCCCTCGAAGATATTAAATCTTGGGGTCTAACGGATGTCTTTCGCAAACATTATCCGGGTGTTGCCGGGCAATACACTTTTTTTGATTACCGCATCAAGGACTCGGTCAAACGAAAGCTGGGCTGGCGGGTTGATCATATTCTGGCGACAAAAACGCTTGCCGCAAAATCAAAAAGCTGTACCATTGATCTGGAGTCAAGGCTTGCGGATAAACCTTCCGATCATCTGATTCTTTATGCCGAGTGGTAATAAGGAGAAATAATGAATAAAAAAGAAAATATCGAACGTATCAATACAAAAATAGCTTCCGGATTTGAGAAAATTGAAATGAAACTGGCCGAGGCTAAAGATGTCGCCGGGCTTTTTGAAAAGCTGTTTACAGGCGTGGAAGAGGAATTCGGGGTGCCTTTTGTATGGCTGACGGTAGCGGATACGAAAAAAAATATGCGTTTCATCGAGGCGGCCAAATCGTCCGATTTTTTAAAGGACAGGCTCAATATTGTAAAACCGGATTTTTTTAAGGAAATTTTTTCTTCCGGTTTGAAACCGGTTTTAATCAATAACAATCTAACCACATATTATAGACTGTTTCCCGAACACAGGAAATATTTTGTCAAATCAATGGCTCTAATACCGTTTAAAATAAACGGCGAACTTTCAGCAAGTTGGAACAATGGTGACGCGGTTCAATCCCGTTACACCCCCGATATGGAAACAAATCTTCTGCAAAAAATTTCCCGTTTGATATCTTCACGTCTGGACGAATTCATTTAACTCAAATTTTCGAGAGAAAAAACAAAAAAGAACCCCGTGAAGTTCACGGGGTTCCCGAAGGGTATATCTCTAGAAGGGGAAAAGAGGGTTAATTAATTAAGTTTTTAAGAGCATCCACTACCGGAGCGGTAAATATGGAAACCAACAGGGTATACAGAGCGAATGAGCCGATTGCTTCGCTCATGTACAATTTGCTGTATTTTCTCTTAAGAGAGACGATAATCAGGCCGCCAACAATTAAACAACCCAGATGAAAGAACGGAAACTCGCCATTTCCGGTAACGCTAAATTCGGCATAGCTGAATGATGCGGTCACCAACACTACAAAAGCTGTTAAAATTGTTGTTTGCATAATTTTTTTCATTTCTGTCTATCTCCTTAATATTGCGAAATTAAACTATCAGTCATTTTATATGAAATAAATGTGCCATATTTTATTATTAAGGAAATTAATTTGTAAGTTATTAATATTATATTTGTATTATTTTATATATCTTTGTAAAAATACGATCAATAATGTCTCTGGCATTTAATGAAACGTTAAATTTAAAAGAAAATATAAAAAAATATTTAATTTCTCCCCATCATTATAAAAAGTAAATTCTTAGCATATTTATCTTGACAAAAAGCAAAAAATCTATATTTGTGAACAATAATTCAAAAAATGAATATTTGTTCAAAAGGTATTTTCGATGGTGAGATCGGAAAGAAAAGAACGGGAGTTTAACACCAGGCGTGCGGAGATTCTCAAGCAGGCGGAGAAAATATTTGCCCTGAAAGGGTATCATGAAGTTACCATGGCGGAGATAGCCTCTGCTTCAGGTTTTTCGACCGGTTCCCTTTATCAGTTCTTTGAAGGTAAAGAAGATCTTTATACGATAATGGTTTGTGAAAAACTCGAACTCATGCACACTGAGGTCAGAAAAGAAACGAACACTGCGACAGATATTATTGATAAAATCGGAATGTTGATTTTTGCACATTTACAATTTATTGAGAAAAACAAAGATTTTTGCCGGCTCTTTATAAGGGGAGAAAATGCCGCTTTATCGGAGACGATGGCATCGTTTCGTCAGCGGCTGATTGATGATTATTTCAAACACATAACCTTTATTGAAAATTTATTAAAAGAGGGTATAGAAAAAGGATTATTACGCGCCTTGCCGCCGCATGATATGGCTCAGGCATTATTTTTTTTGATCAGGGCATCAACTATTGAATGGATGTTGTATCCGGAGAAAGAACCTCCCTGTTCGAAAAAGGATTTTATTCTGGAAATCTTTTTAAATGGAGTGAAAAAATGATTAGTAAAAATTGGCGGATGATTGGTTTAGTTTTGACAGCCTTTACTTTTATTTATCCTCACGCAGTTTTAGCAGGAATGCCTTTAACTTTAGAAGAGAGTATTAATATAGCTCTGAAAAACAGTGTTGTCCTGAACATAGTCAAAGAGGGTTCAAAGGATGCTGCCGCGCAAAAAAAGGAAGCATTTACCGGATTCTTACCAAAATTCAGCACTTCTTACAATTACACTCGTTTGAATGAAGCGCCTTTTTCCAGATTTCAAGATATGCCTCCGGGGCCGCTCACTTCTATGAATGGAATGGAAGTTCCCGTAGGAACTAAAGATAATTACAACTGGGCCATTGAAGCAAAGCAGCCTCTTTTTGCCGGCGGTGCAATTCTGGCCAATTATCAGGCCAGCACAATCGGTGAGGATGTCGCCAATCTGGAAGAAACAGCTAAATATCAGGATGTTGTGCAGGATGTAAAAATTGCTTATTTCAATATCTTAAGGGCTCAGAGTATTCAGAAGGTCGCGAAACAATCGGTGGAAATGCTCAAAGCTCACCGCGATGTTGCGGAAAATTATTTCAAAGTTGGAATGATTCCCAAAAATGATTTGCTTTACGCCGAGGTCGAACTGGCCAATGGAATGCAGGCTGAATTCAAGGCGCGCAATGCCGTGGAACTTGCAAAATCGCATTTCAATACGATTTTAAAACGGAGTGTTTCCGAGCCGGTTGATGTGGCCGATATCCTGACATATCAACCTTTTAATAAATCCTTTGAAGAATGTTTGGGTATTGCCAAACAGTCCAGACCTGAACTCAAAATATCATCCCTGAAATCTCAACAGGCGGGTAAATTGGTTCGGGCGGCGCAAAGCGAGTTTTATCCTTCTTTAAGCGTTGTGGGAAACTACGCAAGATTCGGTGACGAAGCTTCCGTATCCGGCAGTGACTATAAAGATGCGGAAAGCTGGTACCTGATGGCTGTGGCCAGTTGGAATTTCTGGGAATGGGGAAAAACGAAATACAAAGTTGATTCCAGTAAAGCTAAAGAAAGTCAGGCCATAAACTCGGCTAGAGAATTAAATGACCAGATTACGCTGGAAATAAAAAATGCCCTGTTGCTCCTGCAGGAAACGGAGTATCAAATTTCAGTTTCGAAAAAGCTTATCGAACAGACTGAAGAAAATTTCCGCATTTCCGAGGAAAGATATAAAGAAAGAGTTGCCACTTCCACTGAAGTTCTTGACGCCCAGACTTTATTGACGAAAGCGAAATCCGAATACGCCAACGCTCTGGGCGATTACAATATAAATTACGCCAAACTGCAAAGAGCTATGGGAGTTCTGAATCCTTAAGTTTCACGTTTGGCTGTTTTGTTTGGAAAGGTATTGGAGAATGAAAAAACTGTTTTCATACGTTGTTCTTGCACTGGTCGCGTCTTTTGTATTCGCTCAGCAATCCATGGCTATTGAATACACACTAAGTGAAAGTTATAATCTGGCATTTAAAAATTCCGAAAAAATCGAAATGGCGCAGGAAAATGTTTATGTAGCGCAGATGGGCAAGTACAAGGCCTGGTCGCTTCTAATTCCCCGGCTGACAGCTTATGGCACTTATAACTGGTTTTCTGAGGATAAGTATTCCATTACCGGCATCATGCTTCAACCGAAGGAATCGGACACCTGGGGCGTCCGCGCCGATCAGGCTTTCTCGCTCAGTGCCCGTGAACTGGACGCCCTGAAATTTGCCTATCAGTCCGTCACAAAAAGTGAATACGATCTGGATACGGCTAAATCGGACTTTATTCTGGCCGTTGCGGCATCTTTTTACGATGTGCTTAAGGCGCAAAAAGCCCTGGAAATCGCCAAGGCCAATCTGGAAAGACTTACGAAATACCATCGTTTTGTGGAGATCAGGGTTAAGGTAGGCGAATTGACCAAAACAGCACTTTTGCGCGCTCAGGGAGAATTATCAGGAGCGAAGTCGGATTATCTCAGGGCTGAAAACGCAGTACAGTTTACCAGGGCGGCATTCGTGCGTGTAACTGGTGTGGAGCAGGATTTCAAATTAAAAGAAGAAAGAATATCTTCATCAGAAGCATGCGAAATTAATGGTCTGCTGCAGTCCGCACAGGATTTAAGAGCGGATTTGAAAAGTTATGATGTGCAGATGAAAATGGCCGGGCGGCAGGTTAAATACGCCCGCGGCGCATTCTGGCCCAGTGTCGGTTTATTTGCCATTTATAATAAGGGAGATCAGTATCCCATGAGTTCAACCTTTAACGACGAAAGTGTTTTTGGCGGCGTCTCTCTGACCTTTCCTTTCTTCGAAGGGGGATTGAGAATAGCGGAATACAAGGAGGCTAAAGCCAAAGAGCGTCAGGCCAGGCTGGCTTACGAAGATTTAAAGAAAAGTGTAGATATAGAATTGCGGGCGTCCTGTCTTGATCTGGAGACATTGAAGGGCTCGTTAAAATTTCTGGAAGATCAGCAGCTTTTTGCAAAGGATAATTACTATGCCGTCATAAAACAATTTGAGAACGGTCTGGCGACGAGTCTTGATGTTATGGACGCCAATACGCTTTTGCTGACCTCAGAGAAAAATCTGGCGGAAGCATTATATAATTATCAGCTCGCCTGTCTGAAAGTGAAAAGAGCGAGCGGCACATTATTGCAGTTTGTTCACATCGGAAAATAATAAAACGGGCCTTAATGGCCTACCATTGAGGAGGAGAAATATCATGAATTCAGGGAAGCACACTTGCTTCATTATTAGAAATATATCCCGGCTTGGGGCGGTAAAATTACTGATTTTAATTTTGGTGACCATGCTCCTCATCCTGCCCCTGGTTTCCTGTAAGAAAGAGAAAAAAGCGGTAAAAGAGGATTTGGTTAATGTCAGTATTTCCACAGCTAAGACGAAAAAGATTCGGCCTTATATCGAAACAACGGGCACCTTAAAGGCGGATGAAGAAGTGCTTGTCAGTTCGGAAGTTGATGGAATTGTCAAAAGTATAAAAGTGGAAGAAGGTTACGCGGTCACGCCGGGAATGCTTTTGGCGCAAGTTAATGACATTGATTATGTGCTTGATGAACGCAGGGCGGACGCGGCCTTAAAACAGGCTCAAGCCAATCTGGCCAACGTAAGAGCCGAATTTCAGAGAAAAGAATCTCTTTTCAAGGAAGAGTTGGTCACCAGACAACAATTCGATGACATATCCACAAGAGTCGCTTTGGCCCAAGCCGATTTGGCAAGAGCAAAGGCTTTTCTCGATACTTCCAGGGAAAGACTTTCAAGGACAAAAATATATTCGCCTTTGAACGGGATGGTGAAGGAAAAGAGAGTGTCTGCGGGTGACTTTGTCCGCACCAGTATGCCTTTATTTCAATTAATTAAGGTTGATCCGCTGAAGCTGATTTTTACAGTCAGTGAAAAAGAGATTGCTGTCCTGAAAACAGGCCAGGAAGTTCTCTTTAGAGTTGATGCATTTCCCGACAAAAAATTCAAGGGTAAGGTTAATCTGATTTATCCGAATGTAGAGGAAAGAACGAGGACGCTTCAGGCTGAGGCCACTGTTCCCAACGCCAATCGTCTGCTGAAACCCGGATCATATGTCAGAGCGACAATTTATACAGGAGCTCTGCATGAATCCGTTGTCGCCCCTCTGACTGCTTTATTGTATGATAATGCTACCGTCAGCCTGTTTGTTGTGGAGAACAATGTGGCGCATCAGAGAATCGTAAAAACAGGCAATAAATACGGAGAGGACATAGAAATCCTTGAAGGGTTGAAAGACAAAGAACAGGTTGTCGTTGTCGGTCAGAACAATTTATCGGAAGGAGTAAAGGTTAATGTGGCTCGCTGATACATCGGTAAAACGTCCCGTCTTTGCCACGATGGTCATTATGGCCCTGGTGGTGCTGGGTATTGTCAGTTACCCCAGCATTGGTGTTGATCTTCTTCCCAAAGTGGATTTTCCCATTGTTACCATTACAACAGTGCTCAAGGGCGCCAGTCCTGATGTCATGGATGTTGACATTGCCGACAGAATTGAAGGCGCGGTTAACACCATTAACGGCGTAAAAACGATTACATCCTCAAGCACCGAAAGTGTGTCCCGTACGATTGTGGAATTTGTTCTGGAAAGAGATATTGATCAGGCGGCGCAGGATGTGCGGGAAAAGGTATCTGCCATACGCAGCAAATTACCGGCCGATATTGAAGAACCCAAGATTGCCAAAGTGGACCCGGATGCGCAGCCGATTTTGTATATGAATCTCTCCGGCAACAAATCCATGCGTGATCTTTCCAGTTACGCGGATGAAGTTTTAAAAGAACAGTTGCAACGAATCAATGAAGTCGGTGACGTCACTTTAAACGGTTTGCGTCTCAGGCAGGTGCGTATATGGCTGGACGCCGCCAGGATGCAGGCCTATCAGGTATCACCGTCCGACATCGTTCTGGCTCTCAAGCGGGAGAATATTGAACTGCCCGGCGGCCGTATAGAAACTCAAACCAAGGAATATACTGTCCGTATTAAGGGCGAGTTTGCCCAGATCCCGGACTTTAACGATCTGATCGTCAGTTATTATAAAGGCGCGCCGGTAAAGATAAAGGATGTCGGCCGGGCCGAAGACGGTATGGAAGAAAAAAGATCGGTGGTTCGTTTCAACGGCGTTCCTGCTGTCGGAATCTCGATTCAAAAGCAGTCGGGAACAAATACGGTTGCGGTTGCCAAACGAGTACGGGATGAAGTGGAGAAAATCAACAAGACGTTGCCGCCGGGAATGAAAGTCAATATTGCCATGGACCAGTCTGTTTTTATTACCCGCTCCATCACCGAAGTGCAGCACCATTTAATCCTCGGCAGTCTCTTCGCGGTTCTTGCCGTGTTTCTCTTTCTCAAAAACCTGCGTACAACTTTAATCAGCGCTGTGGCTCTGCCTGTTTCCGTCATTTCCACATTCGCGTTGATCAATGCGTTTGACTTTACCTTCAATAATATGACGATGCTGGCCCTTTCGCTTTCGGTGGGTTTGCTGATTGATGACGCCATTATTGTCATTGAGAACATATACCGGCATGTGGAGGAGGGCATGGCGCCGCGGGAAGCGGCAAAGTTTGCCACATCGGAAATCGGCCTGGCTGTTATGGCCACGACCTTTGCCATTGTGGCCATCTTTCTGCCTGTCGCTTTCATGAAAGGTCTGATCGGAAGGTTTTTTCTTCAGTTTGCGTTGACGATTGTTTTTGCCGTTTTGGTATCCTTGCTTGTGTCCTTTACCCTGACACCGATGATGGCATCGATTTTTCTCAAACCGCATGTGAAGTCTGTGTCCCATCCGGGAGGGGGCGGTCCGGGACTGCACAATCCGCAGTATCCGGAAAGAAAAAGTATCTGGCAAAAAGCCGGTGATATTCTGGAACATTACTATAAAAAACTGGAAACATTTTATCGCCGTGTTCTGGAATTTTCACTGCATCACAGAGCGTTGATGCTTCTGGGAACGCTTGCTATTTTTATCTTAAGCATCCTGCTCATGATATTCGGTCTGGGTAAAGAATTCGCGCCGTCCGAAGACCAGGGCAATTTTATTGTGCGCCTGGAGGCGCCCATTGATTATTCCGTGGAACAGGTGGAAAAATATTTTGCGCAACCGGAGAAAATGGTACGGGAAATTCCAGGGGTAAAATCGGTATTTTATGTTCAGGGATATCAGAATTACAGCAACAAGGGAATTTTAATTGTCGGTTTGAAACCTAAAGTGGAGCGGAAAGAAACTCAGGAAGACATCAAGAAAATAGTTCGGACAAAGTTGCGGCAGATCCCCGGATTGAAAGTGTCTGCGGAGGATCTTTCGATCGTCGGAGGCGGGCTAAGAAATACACCGATCCAGTACAGTATTCGCGGTCAGGATCTCAACGCTTTGCAGAAGTATGCCAAACAAATAACAACAGAATTCTCCAAGTTGCCGGGAATCGTGGATGTGGATTCGTCGCTGGAAGCCGGCAAACCGGAATTTAAAGTGTATGTTGACCGTGACCGGGCGGCAGATCTCGGCGTGGACGTTGCCACGGTCGCCGAAGCCATCAATTTATTAATTGGCGGTGAAGTGGATATTGCCCGTTATAAAGATGAGTTAAAGGGAAAGCGATACGACATTCGTGTGAGATTGAATCCTGACGATCGGTCAAGCAGCAGCGCCATGCAACGCATTTATGTGCGCGCCCGTGACGGGAAACTTGTCGAATTGGCCAATCTGGTCAAAGTTGACGAAGGAACAGGCCCCAGTGTTATCAATCGTGCTGACCGGCAAAGAGCTGTTACCATATTTGCCTCCACGGAAAAGAAACCGCTGGGAGAGGCTAAGCAGGAACTGGATGAAATTGCCGCGCGTATCCTACCGGCTGATTATGTCCCTAAATATTATGGCATGGCCGACCTCATGACCGAATCATTCATCTTTTTACTGATGGCATTATTCCTGGGTATTGTCATGGCTTATATGATTCTTGCCGCGCAATTTGAAAGCTTTATTCATCCCGTTACGGTTTTGCTGTCAATGCCTCTTTCTTTTATCGGCGCTTTCGGTGCTTTGTATTTAACCGGAAATTCATTGAGCATTTACAGTCTCATCGGATTGATTCTGCTGATGGGTCTGGTGAAGAAAAACGCCATATTGCTGGTTGACTACACCAATGTTTTACGGGAGAGGGGTATCCCTCGCCGTGAGGCGATATTACAGGCAGGACCGGTGAGAATGCGGCCGATTCTTATGACAACTTTCGCTATGATTTTCGGAATGCTCCCCATCGCATTTGCTGTCGGTGAAGGAGCGGAATCGCGCTCGCCGATGGGTATTGCGGTTATTGGCGGTTTACTGACTTCCCTGATTTTGACACTGGTTGTTGTGCCGGCGGCTTATGACGTGTTTGATGATTGGCGGCAATATTTCAAAACAGGACGGCCGAAAAAAGATATCTGATCGGTTATGCCTGGTATTTGAAAAAATCTTTTCCAGAGAGGTGAAGATGATGAAAATGTTTTATGTTATTTATTCTGAAGCCGCGGATGAGGATATTATCGCTGCTTTTAAAGAAGCCGGACTGAAAGCCTACACTAAAATGAGTGGATTAATGGGGGAAGGGGAAGAAACCGAGCCAAAACTGGGCACGCATTGCTGGCCCGGTAATAATAACGCCCTGCTTTTTGCAGTTCCGAATGAAAAAATTCATTCTCTTTGCGAATTAGTAAGAAAATTGAAGATTGAACATCCGCGTGCGGGGTTGAGAGCGTTTACTTTTCCGCTGGAAGAAGAATGCGTATAGGAAAGGGTTATGGCTGGACAGAAAACAACCCGAAGGCAAAAGGATATCTCCCGTCTCCTGCGTGATAAAAAATACAACCCGCCACAGCGAAACAGGAAAGAAGGCGCTTTTCCCGTAAAAAAGCGCGGCAGGTAAAAAATCCAACATTGGAATAAAAAAGCCCCGTAAACTTTTCATGCTCCGGGGCTTTAATTTAAATTTTTTGTTGCTATAAAGTGTCCATTTTCTTTTGTCTGAAGCGCAGGAAAAGAAGTGCAGAAAAAAGAAGTAAAACGGATGCAAAAGGCATGAAGCCGGAAATCAGCAGCCAGGAAAAGCCAATCAAAGGATATAGCGCAATTTGTACCGCCGCTTTTACCGGAGATTTGTCCTTAATCCAGTTGGCTGCGACAGGACCATTACGGTAATACCATGTGACAAACTTCTTTCCGTAAGAATTGGTCAGTAAGTATTTATCCCTAAACTGTCTCAGAATTTCCACCTGTCCGGCAATCGGAGATCCGAATGCCGCCGTTGCAATGAAACAAGGGCCGCTGTCAACGTTGGATATTACGAAACGAGTTTTAACGCTAAAGGTATCAGATACTCCGCCAATAGTTAACACGGCATCTGTCGTTGTGATTCTCGTTGATGCTGAAGTAACTTGTACCGTAACCGTATCACCATTATTTACGGTACCCGAATCGCTGGCGTATGTTCCGCCGTTGATGGAGTATGTACCTCCTGTGATGGAGATGGTAACGGCTGCTTCAATTCCCGATACTGTTATCGTGTTTGATGTTATTAAAGTATCCGGTTCCACAAGAGTTTGATCGATAAATATAAACTGATCCGGTGTCGTTTTAGCCCCACGTGTTGTTACGCTGAATGTGTCAAATACTCCGCCAATAGTCAAAACAGCATTTGTGGTTACTCCGAAGCTTTCCGATGAAATCAGTTGAACTGTAACCGTATCACCAGTGTTTATCAAACCAGCTTCGTCAGTGTATGTTCCTCCATTTATGGAATAAGTGCCTCCCGTTATAGAAATAGCTGCTGGTGAAGTTATCCATGAAACAGTAATGGTGTTTGATGTTATTGTCTTGTTCGTCTCGACATTTGTCTGATCAGAAAATATAAGTGTATCGCGGGGATCATACCTCCAAAAATCGTTATAAAGTGATGAATTATCGTATCCTGTTCCCAAATAGCCCATGTTATCGATTTTAAATCCAACCGCATTATATCTTGCCGAGCCAATGAGCTCAGTCTTCAGATCCCAAACATTGGTGCTTGGGTCATATGCCCATAAATCTTTGTAGACGGATGAACCGTTATATCCTGTTCCAATGAAACCCATGTTTCCTATAGAGAATCCTATGGCGCCTGATCGGGCGTTGCCGCTGAAATTTGTTTTCTGTGTCCAAATGTTTGTTGAAGGATTATATTCCCAGAAGTCATTATAATATGAGGAACCGTCATATCCTGTTCCAATGTATCCCACACTTCCAATCGAGAATCCTACTGCGCCATATCTTGCAGTTCCCGTGAAATCAGCCTTTTGGCTCCAGACATCTGTTTCAGGATCATATTCCCAGAAGTCTTTCATGTTTTTACTATCGTCGCCTCCCGTTCCGACGTACCCCTTGCTTCCGATTGAGAATCCGACAGCCAAAGCACGAACATCTCCTGCGAAATCTGCCTTCTTTGCCCAAGTGTTTTCAGTGGGGTCATACTCCCAGAAATCCTTAACATATGATGAAATGTCGCGCCCTGTTACAATGTACCCCTTGCTTCCGATTGGAAATCCAACGGCAGATGCTCGTGCAGTACCGGCGAAATCAGCTTTTTGTGTCCAATAATTAGTACCGGGATGGTACTCCCAGAAATCTTGATAAATTGTTGAACCGTTATATCCCAAGCCAACATAGCCTCTGCTTGCTATATTGAATCCGACAGCATAATATCTTGCAGCTCCTCCAAATTGCCACCTTGATGTCCAGTTATCAGCGTATGCAGAAGGAAGATTAAAACTAGTAAAACCGCATAAAAATGCAATGGTGACAATGATATATTTCTTCATAAATAGGCATCCCCCTATATATTCGTATAACTTAATCTTTGTAATATATTATTTTAGTACACCCATTTTATTCAAATTATCAACGGTTACTGTAGGCGGTATTTCATTTCTTCTGATTTTCTTTACTACAAACTCCGCAACTTTTTGCGCTTTCTCCTTTGATGCAAATCCTTTATTACCGGGTATGGCCGGTATATGGGGCTGATGTACCAGGAGTTTTTCATCCATAAAAATATCATAGCCAAAGGTTTTATTGACAGAGGGTATGATTTTGATTGTTATTTTAGCATTTGCGTAAGGATTTGTTTGGTTTTTAATATCCTTTTTAACTTCCTGCTTTCTGCCCGATGCATCAGTAGAAACAGCTGTTCCATAAGTGCTGAATAAGCTGAAAACAATAAAGGGAATTATTAAAAAGATAAACGTACGTACATTATTTTTCATCAATATTTCTCTTGCGAATATTTTTTTGTGAATCCGGTATTGATAAAACATTATTATTATTAAAAAACAATATAAAAAATCGCATTCTGGTGTGTCAATGAAATATTCAATTTAATATTGATTATGTAAATTATATCTATTTAGGAAAAAAATACAATAGCTCCATTAAATGCACCCATTGCCGCTCAATTGACCGCAGGCGGCCAGAATATCGCTTCCTTTACTTGCCCGGAGCATGGTTGTGTAATGATGATCAATTAATGTTTGCTGAAATGCTTCCACGGTTTTTGGCGAAGGTGACCTGAAAGATGTTCCGGGGTATTCATTATAAACAATCAAATTCAGCTTGCAGCGCTGTCCTTTGAGTAAGGCCGCCAGTTTTTTGGCGTCCTGTATGGAAGCATTAACGTCTTCAATAAGAATGTATTCGAAAGTCAACAGCCTGCGTCCCGGCATGGGATATTTTCTGCAGGCATCGAGCAGGATTTCCAAAGGATATTTTTTATTAACCGGCATCAGCTTGTTTCTTGTTTCATTATCATGGGCGTTGAGTGATACGGCAAGGTTGATACAAATGTCTTTTCCCAGCCGGATGATTTGCGGAGCGAGTCCGCAGGTGGAAACGGTTACTTTACGGTTGGAAAATCCCAAACCGAAATCACAGGTTAGATTTTTTATTGCTTTGACAACATTTTCGTAATTGGCCAGAGGCTCCCCCATGCCCATCATCACAATGTTCTTAATGTCGGGGCACTGAGGCAGGTCATCCCTCAGACATAAAATCTGTCCCACAATTTCCGAAGGATTCAAATTTCTTTTAAAGCCCTGGCGTGCTGTTAAGCAAAACCTGCAATCCATGGCACAGCCGGCCTGCGTAGATACACAGATCGTCCAGTTATTTTTTCCGGGGATTAAAACGCTCTCGATAAAAAGTCCGTCGTCCAGGCGTAAAAGAGCTTTCTTTGTTCCGTCTTTGGACTCCTGCACCTTGACGATTTGTGGACGGCTGATACGCGCAATTTCGGACAGTTTTTGGCGAAAGTCACGAGAAAGGGTGGTCATTTCATCGAAAGTAACACAGCCGGACTGATACAGGCACTTCCGTATCTGCCGTGTGCGAAACTTTTCCTTTCCCAGAGAGGAGATGAACTCTTCCATGTCCTCCAGAGTAAAATCCAGCAAATTGGGAAGCGGACTTTCGGCGCGATTAATCATTTATTTTTTTGCAGTGTTTCGGCGATAGCATCAATGAAAGCTTCCGTGTTTACTTTTTTGTTGGAAGATTTTTTCTCAGCAAGCGCAAGCAAATCACCGGTCATGGTGCCGTCCTCCACTGTAGTAATTGCGGCTTCTTCCAGTTTATCGGCAAATTCAACCACGTCAGGCGTGCTATCCATTTGACCGCGCTTGCGAAGTCCCCCGCTCCAGGCAAAAATAAGGGCCATGGAATTGCTTGACGTTTCTTCGCCTTTTAAATGTTTGTAATAATGCTTCTGCACGGTGCCGTGTGCAGCCTCGTATTCAAACCAGCCGTTGGGTGATACGAGAACGGATGTCATCATAGCCAGCGAACCGCAGGCGGACGCGACCATATCCGACATGACGTCGCCATCGTAATTTTTCAATGCCCAGAGCATCCCTCCTTCGCTTTTCATGATGCGCGCCACGGCATCGTCAATCAGGGTAAAGAAATATTCGATACCCGCCTTATCGAACTTCTCTTTCCAGTTCTGTTCGAATTCACGGCTAAAGATTTCGCGGAATCCGGCATCGTAGACTTTGGAGATGGTATCTTTTGTAGAAAACCATAAATCAATCTTTTCGCTTAAGGCGTAGGTAAAACACGCTCTGGCAAAATCCTGTATGGATTTATCCAGATTGTGGTTAATCTGGATGATGCCCGATGCGGTGAAATCGTTGACTAAAGTTTTTTCTACTTTGCCCCCGTCCTGCGGAGTGAATACGATCTCCAGTTTCCCGGCACCCGGAATAGCCATTTCAAAATTATTATAAACGTCACCATAGGCGTGACGGCCAATCGTGATGGGTTTCTTCCATGAGGAAACATTCGGCCTGATATTATTGACCAGGATCGGTTTTCTGAAAACAGTGCCGTCCAACATTGCGCGGATGGTGCCGTTGGGGCTTTTCCACGCTTTTTTCAGCTTGTATTCCTGTACTCGGTCTTCATTGGGCGTGATGGTTGCGCATTTGATGCCGACGCCGTATTTCATAATTGCGCGGGCTGAGTCGACAGTTACCTGATCATCCGTATCATCGCGATGTTTTACATGCAGGTCATAATAATCAATATTCATGTCCAGATAGGGGAATATAAGTTTATCCTTTACCATTTTCCACATGACCCGTGTCATTTCATCTCCGTCCATTTCGACAACGGTTGTTTTTACTTTGATCTTCTTTGCCATAAAAAATACTGCTCCTTTAATTACCCGCTAATGTTCAGGGCTCCGCCCGCCAGAATGATCTGTTTTTGCCGATCCGACAGAATACAGGTGGCATAGAAAGCAGTGCCCTTGTTTTTATTTCTTATCAGAAATTTTCCGTCCCCCGCGATTATTCTTTTGGTTTCGGCTATTTCAAGAATATCTTCCTGAGAGATCGTGTCATAATCGCTTTCAACACAAAAAGTTAGCGGTAATATGCCGAAATTAATCAGATTTGCAGCATGAATTCTTTCGAACGATTTGGCAATGACCGCACGGACACCCAGATACATGGGACACAGGGCTGCATGTTCACGCGATGAACCCTGTCCGTAGGAAAGGCCTGCCACGATAATATTCTGTTTCCCATCCTGTCTGATGGACATTGCGCGTTTGGCAAATGTCGGGTCAACATTTTCAAAAACGAACTCGGAGTATTTGGGGATATTTGAACGATACTTCATCCTCGCTCCTGCAGGAATAATATGGTCAGTGGTTATTTTATCACCGACTTTAATGGTTACCTGCCCATGAATGGTATCTGAAAGTTCCGGGCTGCGGGGCAGAATCCCGATATTCGGACCGCGAAAGATCTCTGAATCCTTCTTTTTCTTGTCCGGCCATATAATCATCGAGTCATCAACGGCAAATTTTTTCGGCAGCGTGACTTTGGGATAACGCATTTTCAAATCGCGGGGATCGGTAAAGCATCCCGTAATGACAGCGGCGGCTGCGGTCTCCGGGCTTACCAGATAGACATCGGCATCCATCGTTCCGGAACGTCCCAGAAAATTGCGATTGGATGTCCGCAGCGACACTGCGGCTGATTGAGGACTTTGGCTGTTGCCGATACAAAAGCCGCAGGCGTTTTCCATAATTCGTGCTCCGGCGGCTATCAAATCAGTCAGATAACCCGCTTCTGAAAGTTCTTCCAATACCTGCTTGGAGCCGGGAGCTAGAATAAAATTTGTGCCGGGATGAGCCGTTTTGCCTTTTAATATTTTTGCAACTGTAACAAGATCTTTATATGAGGAATTAGTGCAACTGCCCATGCAAACCTGATTCACGCCGATTTTCTTCATCTTTCTTACTGTAGCTATGTTATCCGGACTGTGAGGTTTTGCAGTCAAGGGCTCGATTTTGGATAGATCAATATTGACGACTTTTGCATAGCTTGCGTCCTTATCGGCTTTAAGTTCCGTGAAATCGCGTTCTCTCTGCTGTGAGCGCAGAAACAATCGAGTCATTTTGTCGCTTGGGAAAATGGACGTCGTCACGCCGCATTCCGCACCCATATTGGTTATTGTGGCACGTTCTGGTACACTCAGCGATTCGATACCTTTACCGCCGTATTCGAATACCGTATTGACATTTCCTTTAGTGGTGAAAATTTCCAGCACTTTGAGTATGACATCCTTAGCGGAAACCCACGGTTGAAGTTTTCCTGTTAGGTTGATTTTAATGACTTTGGGAGAGACCAGATAAAAGGGCTTTCCGGCCATGGCCAGCGCAACATCAAGACCTCCTGCACCAATGGCCATCATGGAAAGCGCTCCGCAGGTCGGAGTGTGGCTGTCCGAACCGATGAGAGTTTTTCCCGGTTTGCCGAATCTTTCCAGGTGAACCTGATGGCAAATACCATTTCCAGGGCGGGAAAAAATAATACCGTATTTCTGTGCGACGCTTTGCAGATAGCGATGATCATCTGCATTTTCGAAACCTATCTGTATTGTATTATGATCAATATAACTTACAGATAATTCGGTTTTGATTCTGGGCACTTTCATTGCTTCGAATTGCAGGCAGGCCATGGTGCCGGTTGCATCCTGTGTCAGAGTCTGGTCAATACAAATGCCGATTTCCTCGCCGGGCACAAGCGAGCCTGTAACTAAATGCTGCGCAAGAATCTTTTCTACCAAATTTTTTCCCATTTTGAATTCCTTGAACAGAAGTATTAGTGTTATAAATCATTTAATGCCGCGAACTTATATAATAAACTTAAATGATAATCAACCGGTAAAAAGGTAAAAAAAATCATAAAATAACGGGCTTTGGAATTGTTCACAAAGCCCGTTATTTTAAATACATAACTAATAATGGCGGTTAAATTTAAACGCCTTTATCATCCATCCAGTTCTTTTACGCGCACCGCCTGCTGAAACCTTTTTTGATAGTAGGGGGTGTCCAGACTGTCAATACGCACTGCTTTGCTTTTTGATGATGCATGAACAAATTCATTATTGCCGATATAAATTCCCACATGCCCAAGCGAACGGTTTGTGTGGAAAAATACGAGATCGCCTTTGGAAAGATTTTCACGGGTTATACTAATGCCGACTTTGGATTGTTCCCGCGCATTACGGGGCAGGGATACATCGAAAATGCCATAAATCTTCTGTACAAAAGAGGAACAATCAATCCCTCTCAGAGAAGAACCGCCAAATCTGTATGGCGCTCCGATGAAACCGGTCGCCACTTTAACCAATAATTGTGCTTCATCAGGAGAACTCCATTTTCCCAGAAGCTCTCTGTTGTTTTCCGATTGATTTAAAAATGATGAACTATTTGCATATGGTATTGTATCTTCATTTTCCATATCCGGCAAATCGTCATCTTGTTCCATCGCTTCATCTTGGCTGACAGGATTTTCTTTTGTTATTGATGATTTAGCCAGAACCAGTTTTTGACCGATACGTAAATTTTTTGAGTTCACATGATTTAAAGACATTATCTTTTTCAAGGGGGTATGAGTTTTTTGCGCTATTTTTGATAGCGTATCCCCTTTCTTGACAATGTAATAAGAGGATTGGGATTTTGATTTGGCAGTTTTCTTAGCCGGTTGTTTTGTAGAAATGCTTAAAACCTGATTTTTTTTGAGACGGGATTGCTGAATGTTGTTTGTCTGTTTTATCTCATTGACGCTTACGCCAAACTTTTTGGATATACCGGATAGGGTGTCACCACTTTTAACTTTGTATTGTATTGCATGAGCATTTAAACTTAAAATACTAAGAAACAAAAAAAGGACAAAAAGTCCCGAAAATGCGAGAATTTGCCGTTTCATAATGAAATGCCTCCTTGTTTATGGGGGGTATTATCCTATTAACGGTGTACATCTTTCGATTTGATTCCATACGCTTAACCGAAAAAATAAAAACAAACTACCTGTACACACTATCCGTACATTAAACAGCAATGTACAACCAACTACCTAATTTTACGCACCTTACTAAATAAAAAAAGGTCTGTCAAACTTTTTTGCTTCTTTTACGCGTATTTATAAATTAAGTAATTGTATTTATTTATGTTTATATGAATATTTGCTGTCTGATCCGAATAAAATTATCATTGGATTTTATATAAAAATTCATATATTGCAGTCCCTGCCTTATGTTATCTTTAGGCAAGTCGTTTTTAAGGATATTTGGGAAGATTAGTTTATTGAAGGATTTCTATTATGCGATTTAAAAAAATTATTTCTATTGCCCTGATTCTGACTGTGGCATATCTTGTTATTGATGTAGGGCGTTATTTTGTCTATCCCGATGTGGGTTCTTTAAAGAAAAGTTGCCCTCAAAAAACGGCTTTCATGAAGTACAGGGAAAAAGTCTGGGAAAAAAAGGGAATAAAGAAAAAGATTGTCAATATTTGGGTGCCTCTTCACAGAGTGTCACCTTATGTTATGAAAGCTGTTATTATCGCCGAAGACGATAAATTCTGGTCTCATGAAGGATTCGACTTTGAGGCCATGCAAAAAGCCCTGGAGAAAGATATAACCAAAAAGAAGTTTAAGGCCGGAGGAAGCACAATTTCGCAGCAACTGGCAAAAAATCTATATCTTTCACCGTCTAAGAATCCGGTCAGAAAGCTTAAAGAAGCGATACTGACCTGGCGAATGGAACGGCAGTTAAGTAAAAAAAGGATTATGGAGCTTTATTTAAACGTAGCCGAATGGGGTGACGGAATTTACGGGATTGAGGCGGCAGCGCGAAAGCACTTTGGAAAAAGCGCAGCCGGATTAACGGCCCGTGAAGCGGCAACGCTCGCTGCCGTTATACCTAATCCCAGACGATATAAAACCGACGGCACATCGAGATACGTAGGAAACCGGTCGGAAAGAATTTACCAGATTATGAATATGATGAAGTGATTTCCGAAAAAGATGAAGATGGTCAGGGACAGGAAACACCCGGACAAAACGTCGATATAGTTCAAGAAAAAAGTGAACAGGAAGTAAAACCCGTTCAGGAAGAACAGAACATGAGTCCTGCCCTTCCTGAACCGGATAAAAAATCAACACCCTGAAAGGAAATTTTACAACATTTCAATAGCGGTAGCCATGGAAACTCCGCCGCCGCCGCAAAGCGTGGCCATTCCCAGTGATTTGCCGTGTTTCTTCATGGCGTAAATGAGTGTTACCATAATTCTGCATCCGGTAGATCCCACGGGATGTCCGAGGCCGATACCGCTGCCGTTGATATTGGTGATTTCACGATTTAAACCAAGTTCCTTCTCGCAACCGAGATACTGACCGGCAAAGGCTTCGTTGACTTCCATCAATTCGAAAGCATCCAGAGAGAGACCCGGGTTATTTTTAAGCAGGTTTTTTACAGCCGGAACCGGGCTTAAACCCATGACGGAAGGATGACAGGCACCGCGTCCGCAGGAATGGATCCGGGCAATCGGCTTCAATCCCAGTTCCTTGGCTTTTTCAGCCGACATGATGATCATGGCCGAAGCGCCGTCGTTAAGCCCTGAGGAGTTGCCGGCAGTGACTTTGCCGACTTTGGGTATAAATGCTGAAGGCAATGCCTTTAATTGATCCATGGTCAGTCCGGGACGGAAATGCTCATCCTTGTCGAAGATAATGGGCGGTTTGCCTTTTTTCTGGGGAATCTCAATCGGTACAATTTCTTCTTTGAAATCGCCGTTCTTCGTGGCGCGTTCAACGTTGTTATGGCTGCGCAGGGCGACCTCATCCATTTCTTCGCGGCTGATATTCAACATCTGCGCGATAAGTTCCGTGGTATGGCCCATGATATAGGGTTTGCCCTTTAA
>CAYMWM010000045.1:0-25421 GCA_964394185.1 uncultured Smithella sp. | reverse complement strand
CCTTTTATTGTATTAACCATTATCTCCAGTTTGGTTACTTTCTGGGCACAAAACATAGATGAATTGGTTTCTTCCATTGACAATTTGCCTTTTTTCGAACGCTTTAACAACGCTGTCATTTCTTATTCAGCTTATTTAGTAAAAATTTTATGGCCTGTAAATCTCGCCATATATTATCCTTACGAATTAACTTTACCGTTTTGGAAAGTCTTAATTTCCGCCTTTATTATTTTATTCATTACCTATGCAGTTCTATGCTACATTAAAAAACTCCCCTTTTTATTTGTGGGATGGTTTATTTATTTGGGTACGCTTATTCCGGTCATCGGTCTGGTACAGGTAGGGTCTCAATCGATGGCCGACCGCTACACTTATCTGCCCTTTATCGGCATCGCCATGGGGATTGCCTGGACGATCCCTGTTCTCTATCCGAATAAAGAATCACGAAAAAATATTTTACTGCCTGTCGCAATGACTGTTATTGCATTATTTTCATTTTTAACCTGGAACCAATGCCGGTACTGGAAAGACAGCAAATCTCTTTTTAGACACGCATTGAGAGTAACAAATAATAATCATTTAGCTCATAATAATCTCGGTTCCACGCTCTTTAAAGAAGGCAAAATTAATGAAGCTTTTTATCATTTTAATAAAGCCATCAGCATCGTTCCCAATCTGCATGGCTATTATACAAACAGAGGGAATGCTTATATTAATTTAGGTCAGCCTCAACTGGCTATTCATGATTATACCAAAGCCATCTCTCTGAAACAGAATTACGCCGATGGCTACTACAACAGGGGAACCCTTTATGGTAAAATTGGACAATATAATCTGGCTTTAGAGGATTTAAATAAAACCATTGCCATTAAACCTGACCATTTTAAAGCTTTTAACAACAGAGGAATTGTCTATAATCAAACAGCGGCGTACAAGCAATCCCTAGATGATTTTAATGAAGCAATCCTTATAAAACCTGATTATGCCGACGCTTATAACAACAGAGCTTCCCTGCATTTTGACATGAAGAATCCGGAAGCAGGCTGCAATGACCTGCAAACAGCCTGTAAATTGGGAAGCTGTACGAAACTGAAAACGGCTGAAACCGAAGGCTTATGCCGCTGACAGGCATCCTCCGGCTGATATGATTATTAATAAGATAGTCAAGATTTGTTATCTTCCTGTTTTTTTTCTTTAACAGGTTGAGAAAACAAATCAAACAGAGAATTAAATGATGAAAGTCCAGCCATCATCTTTGGATTCACTTTGGTATAATTTTCGCCGTATTCAAGCCATTTTTTAAACTGATCGTCGGCCATATTACGATACAGAAGGTAATTCTTTATAGTCTGTTCAAGATATTTTTCAAAAAAATCCGTCAGAACGTTTTCCCCGTATTGAATGATCAGATAAAGCAGAGGCGGCGGAAGAAGATATTTCTTTTTACGGGCTTCCTCGATCACTATTTGGGTAAGGATGGCCGAAGTAACGTCTTCTCCAGTCTTGGCGTCTTTCACCAGAATCTTTCTCCCCTTTTTTACAATATCTGTAACGTAATCAAGTGTAACATAAATACTTTTTTCCGTATCATAAAGTCGTCTATTATTGTATTTTTTAAGTAAAAGAATATTATCTTCCATATTGAGATTCCTTTTAATTTTATCAGTTACTTATCACATAATATTATAATATTTGCAACATAAATAACATTAAAATATCAATATTTTTATTTATCGCAATTATAAGTACACGTTATATTTAGCGCAATAACATATTTTGAAACAAAATAAAAAATTGTTGCATTGCAACATTTTTCTATTGACAAATAATATTTGCTGATTATAATACAACTGAAAACAGTAAATTCAAAAGGAGAATATATTATGGACAATAAGGACAAAACCAAACAAATGATCGACTACCATAAAGCGACGTTTGAAACATATTATAATTCCGTTCAGATGCTCCAGGACCAAACAATAAAAGCTCTGGATAATATGCTCAAACAGTCTCCCTGGATTCCTGCACAAACGAAATCATTTATCAATGAATGGATTAGCATATACAAAAAGGTAACTTCTGATTTTAAGGAATCCGTTGATCAGAATTATGCAAAAATGGAGGATTTTATAAAGTCTGCAGAAGAAGAGCCAAAACCAAAAAGTAAAAAAGAAAAATAAATTTTAACAAAGACGACTTAACAAAAATTAAAACAATGGAGGAAAAAATATGGATCCCAAACAAGTTGCCAAGCAGATGGTAGATTTTAATAAAACAGCTTTTGATAATTCATTTGCGGCAATGTCCGCACTTCAGGACCAGGCTGAAAAAATGTTCACGGCCACAATGGAGCAGACACCTTATTTTCCTGCAGAAGGGAAAAAACTTATCAATGAATGGATAAAAACCTATAAAAAAGGGCGTGATGATTTCAAGGCGGCGACCGATGAAAATTTCAAGAAGGTAGACGCTTTCTTTTCTTCAAAATAGCAAATATTTTATCTCATTAAGAAAGGCAGACGCAAATTATTGTGCCTGTCTTTCTTTTTTCCATATGTAGAAAATATTATGAATAAAGCGCTTTTAAAAATAAATCACCTCTGTTTTAGCAATCAGTTTCGTTTGTCTGACAGTCATTTTTAAGAATTTCCATTGAGAAATTATTGTTTTTATTAAAGACAAAATAATGATTTAATATGTACCCGAATAATCCCATGGGAACAATAAGAATAGCCTGGCCGATATATTCATTTATTCCATAATATTTGAAGATGGCCAGAAAAATGACGGTTAAAACATATCTGATTGCTGAAACTCCGACAAAATTAAAAATTAATATGTTTTTATTGTTTTTAAATACCAGTACCCCGATGGTTTTAAAATTAAATATCAGGCTTATGACGGTAGTAATAAAAGTGGCCAGCGCATAATGCAGTCCGACATAAATCAATAAAGCAAACAACCCGTATCCAAAAACCGTATTCAATCCGCTTACGAGAAAAAAATGGGTTACTTTATGATTAATTATTTTTTTTGTCAGATCCATTTGCTGCCCCCACCCCGGGTAATTAAAGAATTTCATGATGAGGCAATCCGTCAACTCACCGGATTCTAAGACCATTAATTCCACTAATCTTATATTTCCGGTGTCGGGAAAAACCTTTCCCCGACACAATCAATTTTTATTTAAGTTTGATGTCCTGCATGGTTTTTATATTATAATAGCGCTTGTCAGCCAGCGGATTGGGAATTTTGCCCGAGTGAAACGCCTCGCATAAATCCTGAACCGCTTCTTCAATGGTATGCTTCGCTTCAAATCCCAGCTCCTTCTTTATTTTCTCTGAAGAAATCTGGTAAGAGCGTATGTCATCTGTCGGGGTATGAACAATTTCCAAACCATCCTTTTCCATTTTTTCCTTAACAACATCTTTGACGACGGTGGCAATATTATCAATGGTCAGATTCTGGTAGCCGGCATTGAATGTTTTACCGTCAATTTTTTCTGACGGGTATTCAAGCGATTTAATATAGAGGTCGGTCATATCTTCAATATGAATATTGGGCCGTTTCTGTTCGCCGCCGAAAACGGTAATCACCCCTTTATTAACAGCATTATTGGTCATAATATTGACCGAAAGATCCAGGCGCAAGCGGGGAGAATATCCGCAGACCGTTGCCGGCCGGAGAACCAGGACAACAAATCCCGGTGCCCGTTGCTTCAGCACCACTTCTTCCCCCAGCGCTTTATATTTGGAATAATCCGTCAATGGTTCAAGCAGCAGATCTTCCGTTACGTTGGTTTCCTTTTTAACACCGTAAACACTTGAACTTGACGCATAAATAAATCTCTTTACACCCGCTTTCTTTGCAATAGATACCAGATTAACCAAGGCATCGTAATTGATTGATTTTCCAAGATCAGGATCAAGTTCATAGCTGGGGTCATTCGAAATGCAGGCCAGATGTATCACGGCATCCACACCCGCTAATTCTTTTTCCAGCAAAGCCGTGTCTCTTATATCCCCTTTAATTTGTTTCAAATCAGGATTGGAACTGACCGCAGAAAGCACATCGTCACCGTAAATATAAAGATCTATGACTTTGACTTTATAGCCATTGGATAACAATTTCGGCACCAGAACCGCACCGACATAACCGGCTCCGCCAGTCACCAATACACTTTTAATTTCTGATTTGCTCATTATTTTATTCCCTTTCCTTTTCTTTTTCCTTTTCTTTCCATTATCATATCCAAAATAGAGTGACCAAGGGAGTGATGGATCACTTCGACCTGGCCATAGCTCACTGAAGAAACATAGAAGTTGATATCTCCCATGCGCGACAAGGGATTATCCGGTTTGAATCCTGATAAAGTTATTACCTTGCACCCTCTGCCTCTGACTGCCCCTACACCATTCAAGATATTCACGGACTGTCCTGAACTGCTGATCGCTATCAGCAAATCGCCCTTATCGGCAAACATTTCTATCGGCTTTTCAAAAGAATACGGATAGCCGTAATCATTGCCAATACATGTCAGCAAGGAAGCGTCATTAAATGCCATCGCCCTAATTCCTCCGTTCTTCCAGAAATCAACCGACAAATGGCTGGCAATAGCGGCACTGGCACCGTTGCCGATAAACATCACTTTTCTTCCCGCGGCTTTCGTTTGTAAAATAAGATTTATGGCCATTTCGACACCATGAGCAAACTCCATCTTTTTGCCCTTTTTGTCCAGGGTCAAAATATTGCTCATCTTATCAATTAATTCTTTATAAAGATCATGAATATCTCTGCGCATGCTATTATCACCTATTTTAAAAGACGATTAATGAATTTAAGCACATCGACCTGATTTACCGCTTCCCGGTTGCAGACGATCTGAACAGCAAGCGCTCCGACCGCGTTGCCGACAAATGACACCAAATCCGATGGTGCACCTACGGCCATAAATGGAGCGGTATAGGCAAAATAGGCATCGCCTGCCCCGACCGTATCAATTATCTTTGAAGCCAGCGCCGGAGCTTCATGAAATCCGTTATTTTTTGAATAATAGACGGAACCTTTCGGACCACGGGTTACAATCAGATGCTTATAATCGTATTGATCAGTAATCGTGGACATGACGTCCTTGAGATCAATGTTTTTTTCATGAGCGGCTAAACGGATTTCCGGTTCATCAATGGAAACGTAATCCGCCCGTGGATATTTGGAAACAAGATTGAAACCGGCATTGGCGCTGTTTGTCTGGACATTGATGGCCAGGAATTTTGACCGGCTGCATATCGTGTCAATCATCTCGCCACCCAGCAAACCATGACCAAAGTCAGAAACAATCACCAAATCATATTTTTCAATATTTTTTTTAAGATAGCCGGTAATTTCCTTTTCTTTGTCAGCCGTAATCGGAGTATCGTTCATATAGCAGATCTCGAAAAGTTTACGGCTGTTGGCTTCGTCCACATATCTTCTTTTAACGGTTGTAGGAGATCCCGAACGATAAAAATATTCAGCCGTGATATTCTTATGAAGGTGATGGTTCACAAAACGTTCGTTTTCATCTTTGTCTCCCAGAAGCGTCATCATGGACACATTCCTGCAAATGGAAGAAACATTATTAGCCGTGGCAAACACACCTCCGGCAAACGATTCATCGGACTGATATTTTGTGACAATAATATGTCCCTTGAGCGAACGTCCCATGGACTCGCAATAAAAATACTGATCGACGATTGCATCACCGATAACCAGTACGTTCAATTTTTCGATTGCTTTCAGTTGCTCGACAATTTTTTCAGTCGAATATTTACTGGCAATATTTTTCAAATAATCCCTGGTTTCCTTGGGGAAGGTATCCATGTGCTCATTAATAAGTTTTGACGAGCTGAAAGTTATATCATGCGTAAAAACGATTTTTCCCCCGGCCTTTTTAACCGCATCTTCCTCGTCCGTAATTTTACCGGTAAGGTCTTCCTCCTTATTTTCATAATCACGTCCTTTGACGTACACATCAGGTTTCAGTATCTCGATGCAATTTACGGCTGTCGGAGCATTATTAACGGCAACATAATCGACATTCTCCATGGCGGCCAGTGTTTCCGCGCGAAGCTGGGACGTAAAGGCAGGACGATCCGGACCCTTTCGGACAAAAGCATCCTCTGTTATCGTAACGACAAGAACATCACCTTCGTTCCTGGCCGCGGCCAGATGCCGGACATGACCGGGATGAATTAAATCGAAAACGCCGTGGCATTGCACAACTTTCTTCCCCTGCTCTTTAAGTTCTGCAATGATTTTGCCCAACTCATCCAGGCTCTTTATCTTGTTATAAATCTTTTCCATAGCATCAAGTCCCTTCGCTCAGGTATTTAAACCAATCACTGGTTGCTTCTTTGATGGACTCCGGATCCCAAACAGGCGCGCTCCTCCAGTAATCTATATTTTCCAGCATTATCCTGACTCCATCTTCAAAACTCATGGACGGGTGCCAGCCCAATACCGAGGATATTTTCTTCGTTTCGGCAAATGTGCAATCCGGTTCTCCGGGGCGCTTGGGTATATGCACGACGGGCCCATGCAATAGTTCCACCAGCCGGTTGACACTATAGGTATGGCCACTGCCGACATTGAAAATTTCACCCTGAACAATGGAAAGGCCGGCAGTCAAAAATGCATTCACCACATCCGAAACAAAAGTAAAATCTCTTGTTTGTTTGCCGTTGCCCACAATCGTAAAAGGTTTGTTCGCCAGTTTCTGCGCCAGAAAAACTCCAAAGACAGCGCCATAAGTTCCGGATGTTCTTGCTCTGGGCCCATAGACATTGAACAGGCGCAGAGAAATAACAGGTAACTTGTAGATATGATTCCAGCTCAAGGCTATCTGTTCGCCAAGATACTTGGTCAAGGCATAGGGATACTGCGTACGTATTTCGGCCGTTTCCGGTGTCGGAAAGGTATCAGGTATGCCGTAACAGGAAGATGAAGCGGTATAGACTATTTTTTTTATTTCCGGCGCCACTTCCCGGATGACTTCGAGGACACTGACCGTACCATCAACATTGGCCCGATGATAAGCTAAAGGATTAACAATAGAGGGAACGATATCTGCCAGAGCCGCCATATGAAAGACATAATCCGCTTCCTTGAAAAACGGCCTGATCCGGGCCATATCATTAATGTCGGATTCAACGATAGTTAAGTTCTTGTGATCTTTTAATGCCTCAATATTCTGAGGACGTCCGGTTGAATAATTATCAATAACAATGGTATTGCAATCGGCCCTGACCAACGCCTCCGTAAGGTGACTCCCTATAAAACCAGCTCCTCCTGTTACTACAGCCTTTTTGCCTTTATACTCTGCTATGTTCATGCTTTTTAATTGTGAATCCTCCCCCCTTATGCCCTGATATAACCGGCATTTTTATCCGTTATCCATTCTTTCACCATTTTGGGAAAGTTAATTTTCTTCTTTTCGTAAGGGTCATACACTTTTAAACTAATCAGTTCCATTATTTTTTTGTCATCTTCACCGCAGCAATGGGAACTGCCCAATGCTTTAAAATAATCATTAACACCTGTGGAAATAAATTTAACGTTCAAATTCTGTAATACAACATCATTGCGAATTTGTTCCAAAGCGCGATAAGCGAGAAAATTGACTATGGAATAAACGACAGGGACCAGTCCTGCCATTGCCATGCCTGCGGCAATACCGACGGTACCCTGTTCCATGATTCCTACATTAAAGAATCTTTCCGGAAATTCCTTCTTGAAATTATCACATACGCCAAAACCCATATCACACACCAGCAAAATGATGCGTTTGTCCTGGCTGGCATAGGGAATGATACTGTCAACGATTTCCCTGCGGTATTGATTGCTTTTAATCATGGTAATAACTCATCTCTGATTTCTTCTTTCAGTGGTACTCTAAAATGGAATTTTGCAATATTCTCCATGCACTTAAATCCACGGCCTTTTATGGTATCCGCAATTAATACCTGAGGCACTTTTAATTTTTTTTGATTTGCTTTCCAATGACTGATTATTTTGATGATACTGTTGATGTTATGACCATTGCAGCCCTGCACCAACACGCCAAAGCCTTCCAGTTTCTTTTTCAGATCATGCTTACGGCCTTTAACGGTCAGGATATTTTCCAGAAAATCCATTGCCTGCAATCTATTATTATCAATGATGATTGTCAAATTTGTTAGCTGATGCTTTACCGCGAACTGAATGGCTTCCCAGTTTGAACCCTCCTGCATCTCCCCGTCACCGACAAGACAATAGACTCTGTATTTCTCTTTTTGCAGTTTTGCCCCAAAAGCAATTCCTACAGCGATGGGAAGTCCATGCCCCAGCGCCCCGGTGCTTGCTTCTATTCCCTTCTCGAGGCATCGCTCAACACAACCGGACAAATATCCCTTACTGTAAAAGTTTTCCCAATGTTTCCTTTCAACTAAACCCATATCCGTTAAAATGGCGTAATAGGCATAGCTCCCATGCGCCTTGGAAATAATAAATCTATCCCGATCCTTCCAAAAAGGATCGCCGCTTATATTCAAAAGCCTGTAATAAAGCGCTACCAGAATCTCAAGAGCGGAAAGTGACGGCGCGATATGACCGGCCTGATTGGCACAGGCAACGCGCATGACATCATTTCTTATCTCACGCGCCTTTTTCGACAATTTATCCGGCGACATAAATTTTATCTGCCTTTTTTTATCATCTTTCTTTTTTTTATTAAGCATAGTCATAATAACCCAGGATCTTTCTGAATAAAGGAATTATATAGGAACCCAAATATAAAAATTTTCCTTTTATAACATATTTACCGTCAGGCAGTTTTGTTACCTGCGATAATGCCTCCAGTCTTTCCAAACGAATATCTAAAGCCGAGGATGTATCATAATAGCGGTCAAGATCATTAAGTGACCCCACTTTGCCGGAGCGAATACCGATGAGAACCTTGATTCTCCTTGCCGTTTCGCTCATGTTAAAAATCTGAAAATAGAAAAAAGACAATGCATTAACGGTTATGAATATATAAATATAACCCGACAAGTCAATCCCCGGAATAAATGTGGCCAATGTTAATACCGGTAAATTAAGGAGAACGGCCACGTAAAAGGCCAATTTCTGATTGGAAACCCGGATGTTTGTAAAAGGCACAAGCCGCGCCAGCAGGATATGAAACACGAGTAAAAGAACCGGGGAAGCGAGAACCAAAGCAATGATCAAAAGCGTCATTTGTCCCATTCAACCTTCTCCTTCCGTAAGACCCAGCAGCTTTTGACGATACAATACAAACAGCATGGATAAAAATTTGCCTTTATTCGTCAGATCAATTGCCCCATTTTCCCGAACACTGATAAGATCGTCATTGACCAGATCGTTGACGCGATCGTCGAGCTTCGTCAGTCCGACCTTATCGATTATGGATTGTATTTCCTCAAGGCCGACACCCTGTTTATGTTTTCCGATAAAATTAACAATAAATAACGTCGGACAATTGGCCTGGAAGGCGGGATAAACCTGGATGTATACACCTGCCAGAGCGATATAAAGTATCAGTGCGGGCCAAATAATATCAGGGGATATAGACCGTGACGCCAGCAGCCAATACAACAGGGCAAAAGCGGCAGGGATAAAATAAAATATCACCAGCAGCGCCAGTATCTGTTGTTTGGGTCTGGCAAGGCGCCAAACAACAACGTGAATGCAAAAAGTCGCCAGACACATCAATCCCGCTAGAAGAAAAACCATTTTATCCATTGATCCTGCCGCACCACATGAACTTATTGGCCATTATAAAATCCCGTTATTTTTTCCACTATATACTCCAGGTCATCATTGGTCAAACCCTGATAAACCGGAAGGCTCAATATTTGATCCGCCTTTTTTTCACAAACGGGGAAATCACCTTTTTTGTATCCCAGATGCGAGGCCGCCTTTTGCAGATGAATAGGAATCGGATAATGGATCCTCGAACCAATCCCGTTTTGCTCAAGATGGTCAATAAGCTCTTTTCTTCTTTCGACCCCTACGACGAATGTATGGAAAACAGACTTTTCATTTTTTTCCTCCAGAGGAGTATCGCAAACCGTTTTTAACCTGCTTATATAATAACCGGCATTTTTCCTTCTGGCTTCGGTCCATTCGTCCAGATATTTCAGTTTGACGTTAAGAATGGCGGCCTGCATGGTATCCAGGCGGCTATTGTACCCCCAGATATCGGATTCGTCGCGATTTTTTAAACCGATGTTTCTCATTTGGAGAAGCAACTGATAAAGATTGCCGTCATGGGTTGTAATGACGCCGGCATCTCCACAGGCATTTAATGTTTTCAGGGGGTGCAGGCTAAAACAGCCGGTATCGCCGAAACTTCCCACTCTTTTATTATGATATTCGGCACCTATGGCCTGAGCGGCGTCTTCGATAATTTTAATATTGTATTTCCTGGCGAGTCCCATTATCGGGTCCATATCCGCCGGTTTGCCGGTCAGGTGAACCGGTATAATCGCTTTTGTGCGGGTTGTGATCTTCTCTTCAATTAAAGCCGGGTTGATATTCAAATCTTCCCGGATATCCGCAAATACAGGTTTGGCACCTGTAGCAATCACCACGGAGGCAGAGGCCAGAAAAGAATTGGGAGCGGTGATGACTTCATCTCCCTGACCGATTCCGAAAGCTTTGAGAGAAAGGAATAAGGCATCTGTGCCTGAATTCACACCCACCGCATATTTGACACCACAATACCGCGCCATTTCATTTTCAAATTCCGAAACTTCGTCTCCCAGAATAAAATTGGATTTATCCAAAACCCGGCCGACCGCCTCGAGAATTTCTTCTTTCAGGAGCGCATGCTGCTTTATTAAATTAACATAGGGTATATTCTTCATTTTCCTCTATAGAATGATCGAACAGTTTCGATAACATAATCAATTTCCTGACCGGTTAAATGCTGATGCGCCGGGAATGTAATGATGGAAGCGCAATCTCTCTCCGTTTTGGGGAAATCACCTCTTTGGTAATTAAGATGCCGGCAGCATTCCTGGTAAGGCAAAGGAATCGGATAATGAATCTTGGCATCCACTCCCTTTTCAATGCAGTATTTCAGCAATGCGTCCCTGTCACGAACCCGGAGCATATAGAGATGAAAGACCTGCCGCACATTCGGACGCCTCGGGGGGATTTCAATATAATTGGATAAACCGGCAAAGCCCTCATCCAATTTACGGGCATTGGCGATACGCTGATCCGTTATTTTTTTCACGACGCCGATCATGCGTAAGGCAATGACGGCCTGAAAAGTATCCAACCGGCTGTTGAGACCGAAAATCTCCACCTCATCCCTTCCCTTCAAGCCATGATTCCTTAACAATCTGATTTTGTCGGCAACAGAATCTGAATTTGTGGTAATCATTCCCCCGTCAGACCAGACATTAAGATTTTTCAGGGGATGAAAGCTGAATGTCCCGGTAACGCCGAAGGTACCGGCTTTCTGCCCGGAAAATTCGGCATCAATGGCACAACAGGAATCCTCAACGATCGGGATATTGTGTTCCTGCGCAATTTTATCGATTTTGTCCATTTCCGGCGCATTACCGGTAAACCATACCGGAATGATCGCTTTTGTTTTAGAGGTGATTGCCCGCTCGATCCGATCAGCATCAATCATATATTCATCATTGACATCAACGAAGACAGGTTTGGCCCGCGTTGCGACAATCGCTCCGGCCGTGGCAATGAACGTTTCCGCGCTGGTAATAACCTCATCGCCGGGTCCAACACCAAGGGCAAGCAATGATAAAATCAAGGCATCCGTCCCTGAATTAACCCCGATGGCATGTCTGACTTTTATTAATTCGGAAAATTTAGCTTCGAATTCTTCCAATTTTTTACCCAGCGTAAAATCTCCGGTCGCCACAAAATCCTTCAGGTCACTGAATATCTGCTCGGTATCAAACGCATACGGGTCATCTCCCTTTCCTGCCTGCCTGAATTGCCGGTCCAAATAAGAAAATTTAACTTTCATAAACAATCTATCCTTTTTTTAATAAATCCATTCCACTGCCCTGGCGAATATTACCTGTTATTGATTTCCAGATATGTCACGGATTGGGGATTAAGACTGCAGTAATCTTTCCTGCTTTCTATCCTCCGGATATGAATTTGATAAACCAGGCTTAAATAATCCCTGATAACCCGCCATAATGATTTAAGAGTGGTTGCCTTGGACGTCCCTCCCACTCTGGTCAAAAGAAAATTTGGCACTTCTGCAAACAGATAACCTTTACGAATCAATTTGATCAACAACTCCGCCTGATAGAAAAATCCCGCACTCTTCAACTCTATGTCCTGCAGGATGCATCGGCGATAAAACACGGTGCCATTGGTATAATTCAAATTAATACCAAAGGACATATTGATAATGAAGCGGTACGTTGAAGAAATCAATCGTCTTATTCTGTCTCTAACCTCGACATTATAAAAGAAAGGAACAATGATATCCACATGATTCAACAGCGCAAAGTAAGAAAGCGTATAATCCGGGTCAACTTCGTTGTCACCTGGTAACAACACCACTATATCCTTACCGGAGTTTTTAACTCCGTCGAAAAAAGAATAGCCGAGACCCATCGGCCGCCGGTGAGTGATCATTTTCAGATTATTATAATTTTTCATCATTTCAACGACTATGGAGTGGGTACGATCACTGCTGCCGTCATCAACAACGATAACTTCGCCTTCAATTCCCCATTTTTTCAGACTTTGAAATGATGTCTTAACCGCTTCTCCGATATTATCCTCTTCATTCAATGCCGGCATAACGATCGATAGAGTCAGTTTACAATTCTCAATCATTTTAACTTACCCTTGATAAATTTTAATCGAATGCAAATTAATGAGTAAGGATTAAATATTGGCATAATTTAAAATATATGTAAATAATGATAAATATATTTTATCAATGCAAGTCATTATAAAATCATCAAATTTGTTTTCTTGTAGAGGCATCAAACATTTTCCGCACAACATCATTATTATCTCGATGTTAAAATCATCATCTTTAAGCGGTAATTTATCGGTCTGAACACGCATTACATACACGAATATTATAAAAACCACAATTACTATCCCCAAAATGTGTTTCTTTGATTTAATATTTGCTTTACTATTTCGCTTCACCACGGCAACCCGGCTGAGAAATCAATAATTGAGGCAGACCATCTCAGTAAATTACAACCAATTTGAATTCAATACACTCAACGCAAACGTCAAGATAAAAATAATTGACATACAAACGTATCTTTCCTATATTCCTGCACAGGGAAAATCTTATTTAGATTAATGAATAAATCGTTTTATAATCATAATTTTAGTAACGGAAATTATTACACTTAAGGAGACAGAAAAATGAAAACGGTCATCCTTGCCGGAGGTGTAGGCTCGAGAATAAGCGAAGAAAGTCATCTCAAGCCCAAACCGATGATTGAATTGAACAATAACATGCCGATTTTGTGGCATATCATGAAATATTATTCGCATTTCGGATTCAATGATTTTATTATCTGCTGCGGCTACAAGGGCTTCATCATAAAAGAATATTTTGCAAACTACTACCTGCATCGTTCTGATGTAACATTTGACTTTACGAACCAAAACGATCTGATCATCCATAATAATGTCGCTGAGCCGTGGAAGGTGACCCTTGTTGATACGGGAATAAACACCATGACGGGAGGACGAATTAAGAGAATACGTAAATATGTGGATGGTAAAACTTTTATGCTGACATACGGCGACGGCGTATCAAATGTTGATTTGAACGCGCTAATTGCCTATCATAGGAGAAAACATAAAATAGCAACGGTCACCGCTATTCAACCCGGAGGAAAGTTTGGCGCTATTGAAGTCAACAACAAAACCGGAAAAACAACCTTTGCCGAAAAAAGAAAAGAGAATGGCGGCTGGATAAATGGCGGATTCATAGTGCTGGAACCGGGAATATTTAAGTATTTAAAGGATGATACCACTGTTTTTGAAAGGGAGGCTCTCGAAAAGCTGGGGCAGAAAAACGAACTTGCCGCGTTCAAACATAACGGGTTCTGGCAGTGCATGGACACCATGCGGGACAAGGCATATCTTGACAGCCTTGTTGAAAAAGGCGAAGCGCCCTGGATGGTATGGGAAAAATGAGTTTATCTTTTTATAAAAACAAAAAGATTTTTATCACAGGTCATACGGGTTTCAAGGGTTCGTGGCTATGCCGCACGCTCATCATTGCCGGCGCCGATATGACAGGTTTCGCCCTGAAGCCGGAAACAAGACCCTCTCTCTTCGAACTGCTTGTACTGAAAAAAGACATGAAATCCGTCATTGCAGATATAAGGGATTATGCTGCGCTTTTAAAAAATATCAGAAAGGCAAAGCCGGAAATCATATTTCATCTAGCCGCACAACCTCTGGTAAGAGAATCATACAGACAACCGGTATATACTTATGAAACCAATGTTCTTGGCACGGTGAAACTGTTGGAAGCCTGCAGAAATGTATCTTCCATCCGCTCAATCGTAAATGTAACTACAGATAAGGTTTATGAAAATAAAGAAGAAGACAGGGCGTTTAAAGAAAATGAAAATCTTTGCGGTTATGATCCATATTCAAATTCCAAATCATGCTCTGACATTATAACGTATAGCTACAGAAATTCTTTTTTCCGCGAAAAACATTCGCCCGCTATTTCCACGGCTCGTTCCGGCAACGTCATAGGAGGCGGTGATTTCGCTGCAGAAAGGATCATACCGGACTGCGTACGTGCGGCGCAAACGAAGAAACCTGTCATCATCAGAAATCCAAAATCGACAAGACCCTATCAGCATGTGCTCGACTGCCTTTCCGGTTATTTGCTGTTGGCTGAGAAGCAGTATAAGAATAAAAAACGTCAAGGCAGTTATAATTTTGGTCCCGAGAAAAATGATGTAGTAAATAATGCCTCACTTGTAAAAATATTCTGCGATAACTGGGGGAATGGTTTAACGAGCATCATTAAAAGCGATAACGGCCCGCACGAAGCGCAATTTTTAAAACTGGATATCACGAAAGCTAAAAAGGTCCTGGGCTGGGAACCCCGGCTGACTGTGAAAAAAGCCGTGGAACTGACAGTTGAATGGAGCAGGGAATATCTTGCAGGGGCTGACATCGTCAATTGCATGGACAGACAAATCAAAGATTACTTTAAGGACGGCCATTGCTAAAGACAAAAGAAGAACAACAGGCGAGAAAAAAGATATTGGACAGCGTTGTGCAATACTGCGCTCTTTATCACAGGAAGAAATCCTACGTTACGGGCGATATGATTCCCTATGCAGTCAGGGTTTACGATGAAAAGGAAATGATAAGTCTTGTTGACGCCTCGCTTGATTTCTGGCTTACTGCAGGCCGGTATGCGGATAAATTTGAAAAAGATTTGGCGAAGTTTCTTGGCGTTAAGAAATCTCTGCTGGTCAACTCCGGATCTTCAGCCAATCTGCTGGCTTTCATGACGCTGACATCGCCTCTTTTAAAAGATCGTGCCATAAAAAGGGGTGATGAAGTCATAACGGTTGCAGCTGGATTTCCCACTACCGTCGCGCCAATAATTCAATTTGGCGCCTTGCCTGTTTTTATCGATGTCACGCTGCCGCATTATAATGCTGATGTAAAAATGCTGAAAAAAGCTCTCAGCAAAAAGACCCGGGCCGTCATGCTGGCGCACACACTGGGCAATCCCTTCGATCTTAAATCAATAAAAGATTTCTGTGATAAAAACAATTTATGGCTTATAGAAGATAATTGTGATTCGCTGGGTTCCAGATATAATGACAATAAAGGATGGAAATATACCGGCACTATTGGCGATATAGGAACTTCCAGTTTTTACCCGCCTCATCACATGACCATGGGGGAAGGCGGCGCGGTTTATACCAATAATCTTCTCCTGTATAAAATAGCATTATCCATGAGAGACTGGGGCAGAGACTGCTGGTGTAAATCAGGCAAAGATAATACCTGCGGCAAACGGTTCGACGGCCAGTTCGGCCAACTGCCCCGGGGATATGACCATAAATATGTGTATTCACACTTCGGGTATAATTTAAAAGCCACTGAAATGCAGGCGGCAATCGGTTGCGCGCAACTTAAAAAACTGCCCGGCTTTATAAAAAAGCGCAAAGAAAACTGGCAACATTTGAGAAAGAATCTTGAATTGCTTTCAGATAAACTGATTTTACCCGAGGCCGCGGAAAATTCCGACCCGTCATGGTTTGGTTTTCTGATTACGGTCAAGGAAAATGCCGGTGCTGACAGGGAACAGATTATACGACACCTTGAGGCAAAGGGAATTCAGACTAGAATGCTTTTTGCGGGAAATCTGATAAAGCATCCCTGTTTTGATGACATGCGAAAAAAAGGCGCCGGATACAGAATTTCAGGAAGTTTAAAAAACACCGATGATATAATGAACCGAACTTTCTGGATCGGTGTATACCCGGGAATGACAAAGGCAATGCTTTTAAAAATGGTAAAAGAAATAAAGTGCGCTTGCGGCTTGTAAAAAGACTCATCCATCGAATTTAGAAAATAAATAATCCCGGTTTTTCCGGTTTGTCATAAAAGATTATCTAAAATTAATTGTACGCTGTTATAATTTATATCAAGATGCACCATTTAAGGAGGGTTACTAATGTTCGAAAAAATGCAAAAACCACTTTTTATTTTTGAAATGGCCAACAATCATATGGGCGATGTTGATCATGGCATTAAAATCATCCATGCTTTCAAGGAAGTGGCGGATAAATACAAATATTTTGATTTCGCTTTTAAATTACAGCTTAGGAATAAATCCATCATTCATCCCGACTACCAAAGCAGAATGGATATCAAACACATCAAAAGATTTACGGAAACGAGGCTGTCTTCAGAACACTTTAAAGCTCTTCTTGATGAAATGAAAAAATGCGGTTTTATTTCTATCTGCACTCCTTTTGATGAGGAATCGGTGGATGACATGGATAAGCTGGAATTCGATATTTATAAGATGGCAAGCTGCTCTTTCGCCGACTGGCCGCTGCTCGAACGCTTTGGTTCTGTGAATAAGCCCATGATCATCTCAACCGGGGGAAGCTCTATGGCGGAAATGGATAATGTCGTCGTTTTTCTCAAACACAGGAATAAGGATTTTTGCCTTATGCATTGCGTAACGGCATACCCGACAAAAGCAGAGGAGCTCCAACTGAATCAGATTAACTTTATCAGAAGCAGATATGAGGATGTCCCCGTCGGATTCTCAACGCACGAAGCGACAGATGCCTTGGACCCAGTAAAAATTGCGATAGGCAAAGGAGCCATGGTTTTTGAAAAACACGTCGGCGTAAAAACCGAAAGATATGCGCTCAATGATTATTCAGCCACTCCCGAACAAATCGATTTGTGGCTGAAGGCCGCCTCTGAAGCTTTCGAAATTTGCGGCACAACAGGTGAGCGAATGTTGTTTACGGAAACGGCTCAATCAGGAGTGAGACCTTATATCAGAGGCGCTTTTGTAAAGAGAAAAATTGCAAAAGGCGAAAAAATAAAAGTATCCGATATGTTTTTTGCCATGCCCAATTTTGACAATCAGGTGCTGGCTAAAAATGTTTCCAAATACACCGAATTCATCGCCAAGGAAGATATCGCTCAAAATGCTCCCGTGATGCTGGATAAAGTTACCGTGAAAGAATTAAGGGAAGAAGTTTTCGGCATCGTGAAAAAAGCGGTAAAAATGCTGAAGGACGCCAATGTGGCTGTACCCAACGGCGTGGATTGCTCCATATCCATTCATTACGGCATTGAAAACTTTTATCAAAACGGCCTGGTTATGATAGACGTTCTTAACAGAGAGTATTGCAAGAAACTTCTTGTCATGTTCCCGGGACAAAACCACCCTTCCCATGCCCATAAGGTAAAGGAGGAAACCTTTCACATATTAAACGGCGACATCACGGTCGATCTTGACGGAAAAATTGTAGAGCTCAAGAAGGGAGATCTTCTAACCGTTAACAGAAGTCAAAAGCATTCCTTTAAAACGAAAGAGGGTGTAATTATCGAAGAAATATCGACCACGCATATTAAAGAAGATTCATATTATGATGATCCGGCCATCATCAACAACAAAAACAGGAAAATTGAATTTTCACTGTGGCTCGATATTTTCGGAGAATGAAAGATGATCCTGGAGAAAACCGTAAAACTGGCCGACTATGTTTTTGATTACATAAAAAAACTGGGTGTAAAGGATGTATTCATGCTCTCCGGTGGAGGCTGCATGCATCTGTGCGACTCGCTGGGCAGAAGCGGCCTTAATTATATCTGCTGCCTGCATGAACAGGGTGCGACAGTTGCGGCGCTTGCTTACGCGCAATATAAAAATGATTTTGGCGTGGCTCTTGTAACCACCGGCCCCGGCAGTACCAATGCCGTGACAGGCGCAGCCGGAGCATGGGTTGAATCGGCTCCGCTGATCATCATATCGGGACAGGTAAAGACGGCGGACATATCGGGAGAATCAGGCGTCAGAATGCTCGGATTCCAGGAGGCGCCAACGGTCGACATAGTGAAACCGGTAACCAAATACGCTGTGACTGTAAAAAATCCGCAGGAAATAAAGTACCATCTGGACAAAGCTGTATACATAGCAAAAGCAGGAAGGCCTGGACCCGTATGGATTGATATTCCGCTGGATGTGCAAGCCGCAAAAATTAATCCCGCCAGGCTGAAAGGATTCAAACCTGTAAAAGCGTCCTCACGTCCATTAAAGCAGAAAGCCCGAAAAATCATTTCAATGATTGAACAGTCTCAAAGGCCGGTCATCATGGCCGGATACGGCATCAGACTATCCGGCGCTGAAAATGTTTTTTTAAAGCTTGTCAAAATGCTAGGCTTTCCGGTTCTGACAACATGGAAAGGCGCTGATCTTCTGACCGATGATAATGCATTCTTCTTCGGGAGGCCCGGAACCGCCGGGCAAAGAGGCGCAAATTTCATTCTTCAGAACAGTGACCTTCTGATATCTCTGGGTGCGAGGCTTGATTTCGGACAGATTGGTTACGAGCATTTCACTTTCGCCAGAGAGGCAAAAAAAGTAATCGTCGATATCGATAACGCGGAACTTAAAAAATTCCGATTCAAAATCGATATGCCGGTGGTGGCCGACTGCGGCACTTTGATCAGGGAACTGATATCATTGAAACCTTCCGGCAAAAAACGCGGGGAATGGCTTGATTATTGCGCGCGTGTCAATGAAAAATACCCGGTGGTATTGCCTCAATACAAAAAGAAGAAGAACTATGTCAGCACCTACATTCTGGCGGAAGAAATTTCCGCTCAAATGAAGGAAGGCGATATATTCGTTCCGGGCAGTTCCGGCATGTGCAGTGATATTCCCATGCAGGTTTTTAAGTTCAAAAAGGGACAACGGTCATTAAATTCGCCGGGAATCGGTTCGATGGGCTTCGGTGTGCCTTCGGCGCTTGGCGCGTGCGTGGCAAGCGGCAGGAAAAGGGTTATCTGCACGAATGGCGACGGGGGATTTCAGCTCAACATTCAGGAACTGGAAACCATCCGGCGTTTAAATCTTCCGGTTAAATTTTTCGTTCTTAATAATGACGGGTATGGTTCCATCAAAACAACGCAACGCAATTATTTCAGTGGTCTTTACGTTGGTTCCGACAGTTCCAGCGGAGTCACACTGCCGGACACGGTAAAAGTTGCCAAAGCTTACGGATTTGAATCTTTTTATATAGATAAAACAACTGCTATAAAACAGACCGTAAAGAAAATTCTTGCTTCAAAAGGACCGGCAATTTGTGAAGTCATGATAGATCCGATGGAAGCTGTTGCCCCGAAAGTATCAAGCGCCGTGGGAAGTGACGGTAAAATGTTTTCAAAACCATTGGAAGACCTTTACCCTTTCCTGCCCCGGCCTGAATTTCAAAAGAATATGATTATCGAACCGTTAAAGGAAAACTGAAACACGTGACGATAAAAGCTCTGCTTTTTGATTTTGACGGAACCATAGCGGACAGCAGCCTGGGTATCATAGCATCGCTCAAGTTCGCTCTCGAAATGAACAATATCGGCGCTTCCATCTCTGAAGAAAAGATAAGAAACGCCATAGGGCCGCCGCTTGTGCCTTTGATCCAACGTGTGCTGGATGACAAAGCCGATGAGAAAATGACAAAAGCCATTGCGGTAAGTTACAGGGAACATTATTCTGAAAAAGGTCTCTTCATGGCAGAGCTTTATGAGGATGTGGAAAGAACTCTTCATTCTCTTTCTACAAAATATTTATTATTTGTAGTATCATCAAAGCCGAAAGCATTTCTTGAAAAACTGATCCTGAAACTGGACATCATAAAATATTTTAAAGGGATTTACGGTCCCGGATTGGGACTTATTCCGTTGAAAAAGGCAGAGCTGGTCAAGGTCTGTCTGGAAGAAAACAGCCTCAAAGCCGGTGAATGCATTATGATAGGTGACAAGGCAGAAGATGTAGAAGCGGCAAAAGCCAATGCAATAAAAACCGTTGGGGCACTATACGGTTTTGGCACGGCGAAAGAGTTGGAAATCGCCGGCGCCGCCTGCCTTATTGAAAATCCGTATGATCTCACAAAAATGGATTACAACAGCATATGAAAAAAGCCCTAAAAACACTTGACGGCCATTCTTCCAACCCACAGCGAGGTCTTCCTGAGGATATTTTTTTATTTATCAGCCGTAAGACGCCGATGATCAATGTTGATCTTTTGATAAAGGATGAAAATGGAAGAATTCTTCTTGCCTGGAGAAAGGATAAGTATTGCGGCGCAGGATGGCATGTGCCGGGCGGCATCATCCGCTACAAGGAAAAAATTGAAAAGAGAATCAAGGAAGTTGCACGGCTGGAGATAGGAGCCCCTGTTAAATTCGATAAAAATCCCATTGCTGTCAGACAATTCATTCTTAATCAAAAGGAGCGAGCGCATTTCATATCTCTTCTTTATCATTGTTTTTTAGTAAGTGATTTCAAGCCGCAAAATAAGGGGTTAAAACCGGGTGATGCAGGGTATCTCAAATGGCACGACAAGCCGCCGGCCAATCTGATAAAAGTTCACGAAACTTACAGACAATACATGATGCAGGGTAATTGACAACATGAAAGCAAAGAAATGCCGCGCCTGCGGCAACAATTTTTATAAAAAAAGCCTGCTTGTACTGAATAATATGCCACGGGCCGCCCAACACATGCCTGATAAAAAAAGCTTGGGCATGGACAAGGGTATTGATCTGGAATTAAAACAATGCGCATCATGCGGCCTGGTGCAGCTTGATTGCGAACCTGTACCCTATTACCGGGATGTTATCAGGGCAACTTTCGTTTCCGGAGCCATGAAAACGTTTCGCACCGCACAATTTAAACGTTTTGTCAAAAAGAACGGGATTGCCGGGAAAAAAATCCTGGAAATCGGCTGCGGCAGGGGTGATTATCTTTCGATTATGGATAAAACAGGGACAAGAAGTTATGGCCTCGAAAATAACAGGAAAGCCGTTGATTATTGCAGAAAGAACGGATTGAAGGCCATACGCGGTTTTTTCAACAAAGAATCTTATCGAATAAAAGAAGGCCCTTTTGACGGTTTTTTTATCATGAGTTTTCTTGAGCATCTGCCTGATTTAAGAACCGTCATGGCAGGAATAAGAAATAACCTGAAATCCGAAGCGACAGGTCTCATCGAAGTTCCCAATTTCGATATGATACTTCAGAAAAAACTTTACACGGAAATTATTGTAGATCATCTTTTTTATTTTACTCAGGATACGCTCAAGTCGTTTTTATCCAATAACGGCTTCGATGTCCTTGAATGTCACCCTGTTTGGCATGATTATATTTTAAGCGCTGTCGTTAAGAAGAAAAATGCTGTTTCATTGAACGATGCAGCTCAGTATTTAAAGAAATTAAAAAAAGAAATAAATACCTATATAAACAGTTTCCGGGACAAAGGGGAAAGAGTCGCCATATGGGGCGCCGGACACCAGGCTTTTACCGTAATGTCCACATGCGGGCTGGAAAGAAAGATAGCGTATGTAATTGATTCCGCACCGTTTAAACAGGGCAAATACACGCCCGCGACCCATATCCCCATCGTAGCACCGGATACTCTTGACAACAACCCTGTAGATTCTGTAATTGTAATGGCTGGAAGTTATTCCAGTGAAGTAGCTGAAATTATCAAAAAAAAATACGGCAGTTCTATTGAGTGCGTCATTCTACAGGATTACAGCCTTAAAAAGTACTGCTGATTGGAAGGAACCCGTATGACGGAAGAAAAACTAAAACCGGAAGAAAACGAAAAACGCGGAAAACTGAAGAGAGAAAAACCGTACGTTTATGAAAAAATAATGAAATTTGATGAAAAGGTCAAAAGAGGCGAAAGTATTGCGATCCTTCAGTTCCAGTATGATTACAAATGTAATTTCAAGTGCGTTCATTGTTGTATTACAAAGCTGCGCAGAAAAGAAAAGGTCAGATGCTTCACGATAGAGGATGTTAAGGAACTTTCCCGGCAGGCAGACGAAATCGGACTTGCTCATCTGGTGATAACTGGCGGAGAACCTTTGGTTTTCCCGGATTTTGACGACATTGTCCGCGCCGTGGATCCGCAGAAATTTTATATCACTTCCGATACAAACGGCTGGCTTCTTGACGAAAAAAGGGCAAAGCATATCAAAGAACTCGGCGTGGATAAGATTCAGCTCAGCCTCGACAGCCTTGATGCCAGGGAACATGACGATTTCAGGAAAGCGAAAGGGTCTCATGAAAGGGCGCTTCGTGCTATAGACGCGGCTCAAAAAGCAGGCTTAAATATCATCGTTCAGACGGTGGTAACCAAACAGCGTGTCCGCTCGGAAGAGTTTATCAACTTTGTTAAATTTCTAAACGCACAAGATGTCGGCGTTTTTGTAACCTATGCCAAACCGGTCGGCAACTGGGAAAACAATCTGGATGTCATGATAGATAAATCCGACATGGATTATATCCGAAAACTAGAAAAAGAATATAATGTATTCACCCATCTGACTCCGTCATACGGACTTGAACTAGGATGTATTGCCGTTAAAAGAATGGTATCCGTCACAAAATATGGAGACATCATGCCCTGCCCCTACATTCATGTTTCACTGGGGAATTTCTTTAAGGAACCTCTGAAAGATATTCTGGAAAGAGGCATGCGAATAAAAATGTTCGGCGATTTCTGTAACACGTGCTACATAGCGGAAGATATGAATTTTATTGATAATTATGAAAAGAAAAAAATTTACGGCAAACCACTGCCCGTGCCTTATAATGAAGTCTTCTCCAAAGAGGATTTTAAATAAACAATGACCCGATGCATAATTACCGGCCCGGCCAGCATGCTGGGAATAGCTCTTATCAAGGAATGCATACAAAACAATGCCGAGGTCGTCGCAGTTTCCAGAGCCGGTTCAGCCCGGAATATTCACATACCGGCTTTAAAAGGCGTCAGCATTATTGAGTGTAGCCTTGACGAAATGACTAAATTGCCTGCATTGTTAAGCGGCAGTTTTGATGTTTTTTTTCATCTGGGGTGGGGACAAACCGATAAGGAAGGAAGAATCAACCCTATCCTTCAGGAAGCAAATATAAAATATACCCTTGATGCCGTAAATACAGCCTCTGTGCTGGGATGTAATACGTTTATCGGAGCAGGCTCTCAGGCGGAATACGGAAGGGTTTCGGGTGTGATAAGCGAGGAAACGGCCATCATCCCTGAGATGGCCTATGGTATTGCAAAATATTCAGCAGGGAGGTTATCGTCACTGGCATGTTCCTCTCTCGGATTGCGGCATATATGGACAAGGATTTTCAGTGTATACGGGCCATATAACCGGGAAGATAATATGATTATGTACTGCATGGACAAGCTGATAAAAGGCGAGAGACCTTCTTTGACAAAATGCGAACAGCAATGGGATTACTTATATTGTGCGGACGCGGCACGGGCGCTTTATCTTTCATTTGAAAAAGGAAAGGATAGGGCTGTGTACAACATAGGCGGGGGCAGGACAAGATTGCTTTCAGAATATATCAGGACAATGCGCGATGCCATTAATCCGTCGCTTGAACTGGGATTCGGAGATATTCCCTATCCCGAAGGGCAGATTATGCATCTATGCGCCGATATATCACTTATAAATAAGGATACCGGATACATGCCACAGATTAATTTTGAACAGGGCATAAAAGAAACCATTAAATGGTACAGGGAGAAAGAGCGATGAAAAAAATATCCATTCTTGTTCCAACTTTTAATGAAGAAGAAAATATAAAACCGCTCTGCGCTGAATTAACCGATATTTTATCCGGGAAATTGCCTGAATATGATTATGAAATACTCATCATAGACAATTATTCATCGGACAGGACAAGGGAATATATACTGGATTTATGTGCGGCCAATAAAAAAATCCGGGCCATTTTCAACGCTAAAAATTTCGGACATATCAGGTCCCCATACTATGGAATGCTCCAGACAACAGGCGATTGCACTATCATCATGTGCGCCGATTTCCAGGACCCATTGGAAATGATTGTGGATTTTGTAAGAGAATGGGAAAGGGGTTACAAAATCGTCATTGGCAGAAAAAAGAAAAGTTATGAAAATCCGCTAATGTACCTGTCGCGGTCTGTTTATTATAAATTGATTAAACGAATATCCGATACGGAACAGGTTGAACATTTTACCGGCTTTGGCCTGTACGATAAAATGTTTATTGATGTGCTTAGACAACTGGATGATCCTATGCCTTACATGCGGGGAATTGTGGCGGAGTTGGGATTTGCAAGAAAGGAAATAGAATACACGCAGCTGAAAAGACGCTCCGGGAAGACTAAAAATAACTGGTATACTTTATATGACATGGCCATGCTGGGCATTACATCGTATTCTAAAATGGTGATGCGTCTTGCAACTATTTCCGGTTTTATCATTGCCGGATTGTCTTTCGCCGTGGCGATGTATTATCTTATCATGAAACTGGTTTACTGGGACAGATTTCCGCTTGGCACCGCACCCATTATCATTTCGATATTTTTTCTCGGTTCCATTCAACTTTTTTTCATCGGATTTCTCGGAGAATACATCCTGAATATTAATACACGTGTCATAAAAAGGCCCCTCGTCGTAGAGGAAAAAAGGATTAATTTCTAGGCCAGTGGGAAATGCTCAAAAAAGGAGTAAATTTGGAAAACAAAATATCTAATCTTGCAATAAAAAGGGACTGCATTAATTTTGTTTTTTCTACAACTCTGGCAATAATTTCATATATCATTCTGGCGA